>JAJXXM010000282.1 GCA_021781095.1 bacterium | reverse complement strand
ACAAGGCCGAGAACGACGTGAATCGGAGCGAGACGCAGCAGCGCTGCGCTCCCATCGAGCAACCCGAATGCCAAGAGCACGCCGACCGCCGCGGTCGCTCCTAGTGCCGTCAGAACGAACGCGAGCGCTCGCGCGACCGCGCGATCCGCCGGATCGGCGGCCGGCTTCGCGAGCGTCACGAGTGCGACGGCGACGTAGAGCACGATCGTCGCCGCAACGACGACGGCGAAGAGCGCTATTCCCGCGCTCCACCACGCGACGAACGATGCAATGAGGCCGATGGCGGCGACGGGAAGGATGCTCGTCAACGTGCGCGCCACGCGTTCGAATCGCCAACGAAGATCGGTAAAGCCGGGCACGACGTGGATCAGGACCGCGAGTGCGATCGTCGTAAGCGTTCCCAACGCGAGCGTGTGAATCCAGGCGAGTTCGAGTGCCTGCGACGGGACGAGCGCGTAGGCGAACACGATCGCCCAACTCACCGTATTGAGCGCGGCACCGAGGGCGAGGGCGAACGGGGGTATCCAATGGTTGCGAAGGATCGACATGGTTCCACTCTACACGAAAAAAGAGCGGAGGGCGCACGGCTGCGTCCTCCGCTCTTTCAATATCGCTCTCGACTAAGCGACTTCGAAGAGCCCCGCCGCGCCCATGCCGCCGCCGACGCACATCGTGACGACGACGTATTTCGCGCCGCGACGCTTGCCTTCGATGAGGGCGTGCATCGTCATACGCGCGCCGCTCATCCCGTACGGATGGCCGATCGAGATCGCGCCTCCGCTGACGTTGAAGCGTTCCTGCGGGATACCTAGCGTATCGCGACAGTAGACGGTCTGTACTGCGAACGCTTCGTTGAGCTCCCAGAGGCCGATATCGTCGACGGTAAGTCCGTGCGCCTTGAGCAATTTCGGAACGGCGTAGACCGGGCCGATGCCCATCTCGCCCGGCTCGCAGCCGGCGACCGCGAAACCGCGATAGAAGCCCAACGGCGTCAAACCGCGCTTGTTCGCCGTCTCGCTATCCATCAGCATCAACGCCGCCGCTCCATCGGAGAGCTGCGAAGAGTTTCCGGCGGTAATCGACGTCTCTTTTATGCCGGGCACGGCGCCCTTCAGCGCCGAGAGGCCCTCGAGCGTCGTATCGGGGCGATTGCCTTCATCTTTGGCGAGCCGAACGTGCTTTTCGGTCACCACGCCCGTATCTTTATCGGCGACCGCCATCCAGGTCTCCATCGCCACGATCTCATCGTCGAATTTTCCGGCCGCTTGCGCCGCTGCGGTTCGCTGCTGGCTCGAGAGAGCGTACTCGTCCTGCGCCTCGCGCGAGACCTTGTATTTTTTCGCAACGTTATCGGCGGTGTAGAGCATCGGCATGTAGATATCCGGAGTATGGCGGAGGAGCCATTCTTCGGTGTAGAACTTCATGTTGAGTTCGTTCTGCACCATCGAAACCGATTCGACGCCCGCCGCGAGCACGATCTGCTCGCCTTCGACGATAATACGGCGAGCGCTCGCAACCACCGCATCGAGCCCCGAGGCACAGTAGCGGCTCACCGTCGACCCCGGCACGCTGACCGGGCAGCCGGCACGCAGCGCGGTCGTGCGCCCGATGTTGTTGCCGGTCGCACCTTCGGGCAGACCGCTACCGACGATGACCTCGGAAATCTCGGCGGGATCGACGTTCGCGCGCGCGATCGCTTCACGCGCGACGAAACCGGCGAGCGAGGCCCCCGGCGTTTGATTGAAAGCGCCGCGGAAGGCACGCCCGATCGGCGTCCGCGCGACCGAGACGATAGCCGCCTCACGCATGGATCAACTCTCCTTGCTTGTAGTTTGCAAACGTGCCGTTTTTCTCGGCGAGCGCCTTCAAGAGCGGCGCGGGTTCCCAGCCGAACGCGACCACGCGCTCGTAGACATGTTTGACGCCGACTTCATCGGCATACCACATCGGGCCGCCGTGGTGAGGTGGGAAG
Source organism: bacterium (assembly GCA_021781095.1). The sequence continues at coordinate 9,954 of JAJXXM010000282.1, read as the reverse complement.
CCGTATCCGTACACGTACACGATATCGATGTCGCCGGGGCGGAGCGCGACACCCTCTTCGAGGAGAAACGCTCCGCGATTGATGAGGGCGAAGGTCAAACGTTCGAGAATTTCGCGATCGTCGACCGTCCGCGGTGCGATTCCCGCCTTTTTCGCTTCTTCGGCGAAGAGCGCTTCGACCTCGGGATCGGCGATCGGCTCGCGTCCCTTCCCGACGCTCTTATCGTATTTGAAATATCCGGCCATCGTTTTCTGGCCGAGACGCTTCATCTCGACGAGACGATCGATAACGTTCGTTTTTCCCTTCGCGACATCGGGGCGCGCCTTGGCGATATGCCACGCGACGTCGATGCCGGAGAGATCGCCCATCGCAAAGGGGCCCATCGGAAAACCGAATTTTTTTGCCACTTTATCGACGCGCATCGGTGAGACGCCCCATTCCGCGAGTTCGCCCGCCGCCTTCGCATAGTCGAAGACCATACGGTTGCCGATAAACCCGAAGGCGTTCGTCGAGAGTACCGCGGTTTTACGCAGCGTCTTCCCGAGCTTGAACGCCGTCGCCAGCGTCTGCGGCGAGCTCGCCGTCCCGCGGACGATCTCCAGCAACGGCATGATGTTGGCCGGAACGAAGAAATGGAGGCCGAGGAAGCGATCCGGGCGCTTCGTGACGCTCGCCATCGCATCGATATCGAGCGTCGACGTATTCGAAGCGAGGATGCACGAAGGCTTCGCGATCGCATCGACCTTTGCGAAGACCTCCTTCTTCACGTCCATACTTTCGAAGACTGCCTCGACGACGACGTCGGCATCGGCAAGTTCGCTATAGTCGTCGGTAAATTGAATCGACTGGCCGAGCTTCCACGCCTCTTCTTGCGTCATGCGTCCCTTTTGGACCTGATACATGAACATGCCGAAGACGGTCTGCTTCGCTTTTTCCACGGCGGCATCGTTGGAATCGATGACGACGACCGGGATCCCGGCTTGGGCGAAGGTGATCGCGATCCCGGTCCCCATCGTGCCGGCGCCGATCACCGCGGCTTTGGCGATGGGCAGCGGGTCGGCGGCGGGGAGTCCGGGAATCTTGCTGAGTTCGCGTTCGGCAAAGAAGACGTGCCGTAACGCGAACGACGGTGCGGAACGCGCGAGCTCTTCAAAGAGTCGCGCTTCGCGCGCGAGACCGTAGGCGAAGGGAAGTTCGACCGAGGCTTCGACCGCATCGATGAGTTTGTGCGCTGCGAGTCCGCCCGCATCTTCGGCCGGAACCATCTTATGCGCTTGAGAGACGACGAAGGCCGCCGCCTGCGCGCTGATGCCCTTGCCGAGTTCAACGCGCCGCTGCGAGATACGCCGCTTGCCCAACGGGGCGGCGTTGGCAATTTTCAGCGCGGCATCGAGGAGATGCTCGGGCGAATCGACGACTTCGTCGAGCAGCCCCTTCGAGGTCGCCTCGTCGCTCTTGACGTTGCGCCCCTTGAGCATCATGTCGAGCGCATCCTGCGCTCCGATCGCTCGCGGAAGGCGTTGCGTGCCACCAGCTCCGGGTAGTAAGCCGAGCTTGATCTCCGGCAGGCCGAGTTTCGTGTCGGCGGTCGCGACGCGGTAATCGCAGGCGAGCGCGAGTTCGAGGCCGCCACCGAGGGCATTTTTCTCGATTGCGGCGACGAAAATTTTCTCGCTCCGTTCGATCGCCGCGATGACGTCGCGGACCGTCTTGGTCTCCGGCGTCGGCTCGGTCGCAAAATCGTTGATATCCGCACCGGCGGAGAATTGACGATTCGCACCTTTGATGACGACGGCACGAATGCTCTCGTCGGCGCTCGCCGCTTCGACGATCGGATAGAATTCGCCGGAAAGGGCGAAAGAGAGCGAGTTGACGGGCGGATTATCGAGGGTGATAATCCGCACGCCGTCGCGGTCTTCGGTGTGCACGAGCGCCATGATTACGCCGTCACCGCCATCTTGCGATCGAGTTCGAAGCCTTCCTCAGGAAGCGTCATCACGTCGCCCGCGCCATCGATGATCTGCCGTTTGTACCAGGCTCCTTGCGAGAGCACGTGGCTGGCATAGAACTTCGCGGTCGCGAGTTTCGAACTATAGAACGGATCCTTATCGCCCGCCGCGATCTTCTCGGCCGCGACCTTCGCCGCGCGCCCCATCTGCCAACCGCCGGCGACGACGCCCCAGAGCTTGAGGTAAGGAACCGAACAGGCGAAGGCCTTTTTGAGATCGCCCATCGCATTCATGCCGATCCACTGCGAGACTTCGGCGAGCGAGGCGATGCTCTTGAGCAGCGCTTCGCCGACCGCCTTCACGTCGGCATTCGGGTGAGCGGCGGCTTCCTTCGCAAACTTCTCCATCGTTTTGATGACGGTCGTTGCGGTCGCGCCCATATCGCGAATGAGCTTGCGGCCGACGAGGTCGAGCGCCTGAATGCCGGTCGTGCCTTCGTAGATCGTCGTGATACGCACGTCGCGATATTGTTGGGCGATCCCGGTCTCTTCCACGTAGCCCATGCCGCCGAAGATCTGCAAGGCGTTCGAACAGAGCTCGACCGCGTTCTCCGTGCACCAGCCCTTCACGATGGGAATCATCAGTTCGATGAAGGCCTTGTGCTCTTTGCGCGTCTTTTCGTCGGGGCTCTTCTGTGCGAAATCGAGCGAGGCGGCGGTCACGTATGCGAGCGCGCGCATCGCTTCGATGTTCGCTTTCTGCCACATCAACATACGGCGCACGTCGGGGTGTTCGATGATGCGCACCGGCGCTTTGTTGCGCGTCGTCGCGTCGGACATTTGCACGCGCTCCTTGGCGTACGCGAGGGCGCTTTGATAGGCACGGTCCGCGACCGCGTAGCCTTGAACGCCGACCGAGAAGCGTGCCGCGTTCATCATGATGAACATATATTCCAAGCCGCGGTTCGCTTCGCCGACGAGAAAGCCGATCGCCCCCTTGCCTTTTTCGCCGAACTTCATGGTGCAGGTCGGGTTTCCGTTGATACCGAGCTTATGCTCGATACCGGCGCAGACGACGTCGTTCTTTTCGCCAAGCGATCCATCGGGCTTCACGAGGAATTTCGGCACGATGAACATCGAGATGCCTTTGGTGCCCTCGGGTGCGTCGGGCAGACGCGCGAGGACGAGGTGGATGATGTTTTCGGCCATGTCGTGTTCGCCGAAGGTGATGAAAATTTTCTCACCGGTGATCAGATAATGCTCGCCTTCGGGGACGGCCTTCGTGCGCACTTGCGCGAGGTCCGATCCCGCTTGCGGCTCGGTGAGGTTCATCGTTCCGGTCCATTTTCCGGAGACGAGATTGGGAATGTAGGTTTTCTTTTGCTCGTGCGAACCGCAGAGTTCCACCGCTTCGATCGCGCCCTGATTGAGCAGGGGTCCGTTGGCGAAACCGATATTCGATCCGTTCCACATCTCGAGCGTCGGGCCGAGCAAGAGCTGCGGTAAACCCTGGCCGCCGTATTCGGCGGGAACGGGAAGCCCGATCCATCCGGCGTCGGCGAACTTTTTGTACGCCTCTTTAAAGCCTTTCGGCGTGGTCACGTTACCGTTCGCGTCGATCGAACAGCCTTCTTTATCCGCGGTGTGATTGAGCGGGTCGAGCACGCCGGTCGCAAACGCACCGGCCTCTTCAAGGATCGAATCGAGAACGTCGAGCGTGTCTTCATTCCCGGGAAGCTTTGCGACCTCGTCGATACCGGCGAGTTCGCGAAGGACGAACTGCATATCGCGCAGTGGGGCTCGGTAGGTGCTCATGCTGATGTTTTCCTTACGGGCGTCAGAGTGGAATCGGTCGTGTAGAGTTCGCTGCGGAGCCGTTCGATCGAGGTCGCAAGCGAATCGAGATACGGGAGCATGCCGGCTTTAATGCGGGCGAGACGCTCGCGCCCGGCTGGAGTAATACGATAGAACCTTCGCGAGCGTTTACTGGGATGCTCCCACTGGCCCACGACGAAGCCGCGCTCTTCCAAACGGCGCAGCAACGGATAGATCGTATTGGTATTCACGGCGAGCAAGCCTGAACAGAGCGTCTCGATGCGGGCCATCAGACCCGAACCGTGGTCTTCACGCTCTTCAAGCAGATGGAGGATCAGCACGGGGAAGAGCGTCTTGCTCTTAATCGGCCCGCGGATGACCTCTTCTGCGCTGCGCTTGGCGAGGACTGCCATGGTAACTTTGCCTATTATTACTTTTAATAAGCTTTCCTGCCGAGAATACCGCTGTACGGGAAATTTGCTAGACTAGAGGGAGCATGAACTTCGGGGTTCTCCCCCCGCTCCTCGCGGGCGGGGCATTTGGGAAGCCGACCGCCGCGGACGGCGCGCTCCCGCTGCTCCCGGTGGCGGCACCGGACGGTGCGCCGGTCGCCTTCGCGCTCTCGGCGATCGTGCCGCCGGCGAACCTCTCCGTCGACCTCATCTCCGCCTCGGCGGTGAAGGTCGCGGCGATTCTCGCGGGTGCGTCCACCGTAAAACAGCAAGCGAGCGTTCCGGGAGTACTGCCGACGGGAAACCTGCACGATCACACGCTCCACCGCACGACGCTCGCTCAACTCAACGTCGCTTCCATATATCCTCACGCCTTCTTCTCAGCTTACGCCTAACGCTTCAGACTTTTCTCAGATTCTTCACGCCTCTCCGGTACGATTCACGCATGAGTGCTTTGCACCAACAACGTTCTCTCCGGCTACCCTATCGAGCGGCTCGCGAAGCGTTGCATGCGAAGCTCGCACCCCTCGCGGCAAGCGCGCGGAGCGCTCGCATCGAATTGCGCGCCCCGCTCGTAGCGGTGAAAGCGACGCACGATGTCGAGGCGGTCTTCGAACTCAGCGAAGATCCGTTGCGCTTCGACGAAGTCTGGAAGGTTTGCTGGCACCCGTACGGCGGCGGCCCCTATCCCGATTTCGAAGGGACGCTCGCGATTCGTTCGCGCGACGGCGGCGGCTGTACGTTGGAACTCGACGGCAACTACGAGCCGCCGCTCGGGCAATTCGGGCGGGTCTTCGACGCCGTGCTCGGCGCACGCATCGCCTCGGCGACCGCGCGCGAGCTTCTTTCCGATCTCGCCGAGGAGATCGAGGAGCGGACGGAAACCACCCAGGCATCATGAAACCCGTCGAGATGCACGTCGATCTGCCGCTCCCGGCATCGGCTGCACGCGATGAAGCGCTCGAACTCTTCGCAGCACTCGGCCGACACGAAGCGCCCTTCGACGCTCTCGCACTCGCCGTCGGCCTGCGCTCGCTCCATATTCCGGTCGGCGGTGAAGTGCGCATCCCCGTCTCGACGCAGGTCGAACTCGCACCGACACGCTGGGAGGCGACCATCGAATTGGAGGCGACCGACCACCCAGGGCTCTTTCCGCGCTTTCACGGAACGTTGACGCTCAACCCGGTCGGCGCAACGACGTCGGAACTCTGGCTCCAGGGAACCTATCATGCGCCACTCGGCGGGCTCGGCGAACGCATCGACGCGACGTTGTTACACGGCGCCGCCGAACGGAGCCTGCGCGAGCTCCTCGATCGCATCGCCGCCGCGATCGTTGCGAAAATCCGCGAGCGCGAGGATACCGCGGCCCGGCGCGCGCGCGGCCTCGCGTAGCGCGCACGGCGAGCGCGTTTCCCAGAGCTTCTCGCTCCGATTACCTCGCTTCGAGCAACACACGCCATCGTCGGCGCATCGCACGGCACGGCCCCGTGCTCGTATGGAAAGGCGATCGCGCTCGTCGACGGCGCCGCCCCGCGAACCCGACCGCTTTTCGGGGTTTACGACTTTAACGATACCATCGGAAGATCGATCCAGAACGTCGCGCCGCTCCCCGGTTTGGAACGGACGTCGACGTGTCCCCCGAGTTCTTCAGTTAATTGGCGAACCACCGCCAACCCGAGCCCGCTCCCGGCGCTGGCGACGTTCGCTCCGCGATATCCCGGCTCGAAAACGCGCTCGCGATCCTCCGGTGCGATCCCCGGACCGCTATCGTTGATGCGTACGTGCAGGCGGCCGCCATCCTGGCTGCACTGCAGCTCGATCGTTCCGCCCGGCGGCGTATAGCGCACCGCATTTATGAGCAGGTTCCGCAGAATCTGTCCGACGCGCATCGCGTCGCCGTAATAGTTCTCGCACGACTGCTTTCGTTCGCCGCAGGTCTCGTAGACGATCGTGATTCCCTTCGCCTCGGCCATCCCCGCCGTCGCGGCGGCGTGGGCGCCGATTAACGCGCAGATATTGAGGGGAGCGAGCGATATCGTCGTCGAGGGCGATTCGGCGATGCTGCTTTTCGGACGTTCGGCGATCAGGCGCCCGGCGCCGACGATCGCATCGCGAATGCCCTCCAACCGCGCCGGCTCAGGTGCGAGCACGCCGTCGACGATCCCTTCGATATTCGATTGAGCGATCGAGAGTGCGTTCCCGACTTCGTGACGCAACATCGATCGCGCGCGACGATCCTGCTGATCGCGATCTTCCAAACCCTGAATAAACAAGAGCAAGCGCCCCGAAATCGGATCGTCGAGAGGTTCGAGTTCGGCCTTCGCTCCGTCGTAGTCACCGAGCGTCGCAAGGTCGAGCGCGTGAACGAGGCGCTGTCTGACGGCGTCGATCACTCGTGCGCGGCCTTGTATCCCACTCCGAAGACGGTGAGCACGTACCGTGGGTGGAGCGGATCGATCTCGATCTTCCGCCGGAGATTGTTGATATGCCGGTCGAGCGTGCGTTCGTAGATCGATCCGTCGTCACCGATCGCGTCGAGCAACTGCACGCGCGAGAAGACCTGTCCGGGGTGGCGCGCCAACGCCGAGAGAATGCGGAATTCGGAGGGGGTGAGGTCGATCTTTTCCCCGTCGCGGCGCACTTCGTGCGCGTCGCCATCGATCGCGAGATCGAGAACGTGGAGCCGATGGCGACCACCCGGCCGATCGCGCTCCTCGCTGCGACGGAGCACCGCCCGAACGCGAGCGATTACTTCCCGCGGCGAGAACGGTTTGGTGATGTAATCGTCGGCGCCCATTTCCAGTCCGACGACGCGATCCACCTCGTCGCCTCGCGCCGTCAACATGATCGTCGGGATCGACTGTTCGTTGAGCGAACGCAAGAGGTCGAGTCCGCTGCCATCGGGCAGGGTGACGTCGAGCAGCAGCAGGTCGGGAAGCTGCCGCTCGATCTCGTTCATCGCCGCAGAGAGCGTCTCGGCCACGACCGGGATGTAGCCCTCCCGCTGTAAATACGCGGACAGGACATCCCCGATCTGGCGTTCATCGTCAACGACGAGCACCCGTTTGCTCACCGTTGGTGCTTCGTTCACCAGGTCCTCATTCCCGGCACGAGGTAGACGTGCTCGCTGAAGTGCTGGTAGAACGGCCCCGCGTAGGCCACGATGACCAGCGCGACGGCGACCAGCGTCCAGAGCCCCAGGCGGTCGAAGGCCGAGGGGGCCTCGTCGCCGGGACGCGCGAGCGCGAAGGTAAAGGCCCGCGCACTCTCGCTCTCGGTCACGTCGGGCTTGGAGAAGATCGTTCCGAAGAGCACGATCGCAAACGCGATCACGCTGAGGAAGATCACCATCCCCCCGCCCGCCGCCAGCAACGAGTACGGCTGCCACGCGGCGGCGATCGCCGAACCACCGTAGGTGTAATGTTCGACGCGTCGCGGAGCGCCCATCAGCCCCTCGGTGTGCATGGCGAACGACATCACCGCCATCCCGACGAACCAGAGCCAGACTTGCGCGCGGGCGAGCCCGACGCTAAAGAGGCGCTTCCCGGTGAGCGCGGGGAGCAAACGCCACGTTGCCGCGAGCAACGTCAGAGCGACCGGGCCGCCGACGGTGATGTGGAAATGTCCGACCACCCACATCGTGTTGTGAATCGTGCTATCGAGCGTGTAGGACGCATTGAGAATGCCGCCGATGCCGCCGAAGATAAAGAGCAGCATCGCAAGTGCGATCCCCGCGAACGCGGGGTCGCCCCACGGAAGCGAGCCGACGATCCCGAAGAATCCGGTCTTTCCGAGTTTTGCGGCGTACTCTTCGAAGGTGGCGAAGAGCGCGAATGCCGTCATCAGCGATGGAACGACGACCATCAGCGTCAGCCCCGTCTGCAGTAATTTCCAACGATCCGCGATGCCGGGGTCGGAGAACTCGTGGTGGATACCGACCGGAAGCGAGAGGATGATGAAGAGAATAAACGCGAGCCGCGTGAGCGAATCCGAGAAGATCGGCACTTTCAAAATCGCCGGGACGACGCCGTACCATACGAGATAAGCGCCGAGCAGCCAAAAATAGACCAACGGGTGCCCGAAGTACCAGAAGAGGAGGCGTGTGAGGAGCACGTCAACTCCCGGAACCCATCCGAAGGCCCAGGGAATCAGCATGAAGATCACTTCGATCGCCACGCCGACCGTCGCCAGAAACCACATGATGTAATTAGCGAGCACCATGAAGGCGGGCAGCGGCGTGCGTTCGCCGGGATGGTCGCGCCGCCAGGTTCCCGTGACCAGCAGCCATTCGAGCAACGCGACCCAGGTGCCGACGATCAGCAACGCCGCGCCGACGTAGAACCACGGGCTCGCCTTGAGGGGGGCGTAAAAAGTATAGAGCACCGAGGCATTGCCGGCGAGGATTTCGTAGGCGGCCATCACCGTGCCGACGGTCATCAACCAGAACGCCAACCACCCCAATGCGATGCTCCGATGGGGATAGTTTTCGGTCTGATAGACCGCGAGATGCGAGAGCCCGGTGATAAAAAACGTCGTGAACACCAAGGCCAGCAGTACGCCGTGCGCCGTGAGCATTCGGTAGTAATCGAACCAAGGCGGCATCTGTATGGCATTCGCGTGCGAGAGCGCTTGCAGAACTCCGAAAAACGTGCCGACGAAGAGTGCCGCAAAGGCGACCGTTAGATGCGCGAAAATCAACCGACGCTGCGCGCCGGTCGTGGCGGTATTCATGCGATCGAGAACCATCATGCGTCTTGACTCCTCACTTCACCACGATGTGCGCGAACATATCGGCGTGACCGGCGCCGCAATATTGATCGCAGACGATTAAATGGTCGCCGGGATGACGAAAAACATGCGTCGCCGTACTGACCCAGCCGGGCATGACTTCGAGATTGACGTCGCTATGTTCGATCAAAAAGCCGTGCACGACGTCGGTCGAGGTAACGTAAAAATGCACCTTCGCCCCGACCGGGACCGTCAGCGTCGACGGCTGCCAAAAGAAAACCTGGCCAACGTAATAGGCCTCGTACGAGCCGTCGGCGCGTTTGTGGAGACCTGGGTGATCGAAGGGCGGGGTCGAGGCCACCTTGGTCGGGTCGATCGTCATGCTGCTCGCCGGCGGCTTGAAGCTCTCCCCGACCTGCAGAGCGATGAGGATCAGGAAAAAGGCCACGAGCGTGATAACGCCGAGGCCGAGAAAGATTTTTTCGAGTCGATGAATGTGCATCGCCTACCACCTCGATTGCGAGAGCGCGAGCAGCGCTACCCAGGAGATGACGATCAAACCGAGGATGACGAGCACAAACCCGAAGGTCGTACGGTAGCTTGGTTCGTTCATGCCCTTCAGTGTAGCGATGGGCTGGGCGCCTGCTAGGAAGAAAAAATCGGGCGATCTTCTCGACTTCTTCTCAACTCGGATCGCGGGTGGTTACCCGACGCTCTCGAGCTGCTCCACGCTCGTCTCGAGGCGCCCGAGCCGGCGGTCGAGCGTCTCAAGCCGAACGTCGATGCGGTCGAAGCGCCGGTCGTGTTCGTCGAAGCGCCGGTCGTGTTCGTCGAAGCGCCGGTCGTGTTCGGCGAAGCGCCGGTCGATTGCGGCAAAATGGAGCGCGACCGCTTCGCGAAAGTCGAGCAGCGCATCGAGGATATCTCGGGTCGTCGGTTCGTCGTTCATCGCGCTATCGTCGCCTATCATCGTTGCCGCAGTATTGCTATCCGCCTGCGACCCAGCGAGCG
>JAJXXM010000425.1 GCA_021781095.1 bacterium | reverse complement strand
GCGCGCAGAGCGCGCGACGCAGCACGCACGTGCGCCCCGAACCGCTCGCCGGCATCGAGGATGTCGTCGTTGCGGCGCGCGCGGCAAAAGAAGGCGGTGCAACGCGGTTCTGTATGGGCGCGGCGTGGCGCGGCGTGAAGGACGGCCCCGCATTCGACCGCGTACTGGCGATGGTGCGCGAAGTCAACGCGTTGGGTATGGAGAGCTGCGTCACGCTCGGTTCGTTACAACCGCACCAAGCGCAAGCGCTGCGCGAAGCGGGCCTGCATTATTACAATCACAATCTCGATACCTCGCGCGAATATTACCCGGAGGTCGTCTCGACGCACGGCTACGACGATCGGCTCGCAACCTTATCGCATGCGCGCGAAGCGGGGCTCAAACTCTGTTGCGGCGGCATTATCGGCATGGGAGAATCGCGCGAGGATCGCGTTGCACTGATCGCGGAGTTCGCGGCAATGGAGCGTCCGCCGGAATCGATTCCGGTGAACGTGCTCGTTCCAATCGAGGGAACACCGCTCGCCGAGCGAGCGAATTTCGACCCGATCGAACTCATGCGAACGATTGCGACCCTACGCGTCGTGTTGCCGACCTCGTACATTCGGCTCGCGGCCGGGCGCTCTGAAATGAGCGACGAGTTGCAAGCGCTCTGCTTTCTTCTCGGGGCAAACTCGATGTTCTCCGGCGATCGCTTGCTGACGACGGAGAATGCCGCCGCCGACCGCGATGCCGAATTGCTCTCCGCATTGGGAATGTACGCCGCGAAATAGCGACCGCAAGGCGTCGGCATCGCGTTAGAAACATGTACAGGATTGCGAGCGCCTTCATTTCCGCCGTGATGGCACTCTCGGTCGTTGCCTGCGCGCAACGAACGCCGCACCGGCATTGGGTCGGTGCGTGGACCGTTACCGCGCAGCCGATCCCTTTCCACGGCGGGGTCAGGTGCAAAATTTCAGATTCTCGTTATCGCCGCACCTCGATGGGCCCGCCAAGCTACTCGGCATACGATGTAGGAAAGGCGGGCGTACCACGCGTTTCGGTGCCCCGACGCGCGCAACTGCGAAAATTGGAAGAACACGACCCAAAGCATCAATTACGATTTGCGATCTTACCGAAACATCTCACCATTCTGTATATCGCCACCGATGGTCCGTGTGCATCGGTTATCTACCCGCTCTTAGACACGGGCTTTTGCAGCAATATGGTCTATATGCCCGCGGATGCACCGTACGATATTTCCGCCGGAGCGCCGTGTTAGCAAACGTCGCACTCTGAACGAAGGAAGTATTTGGGCGAGGTATTCTTTTCCCGCCCGCCAATGGCTGAAGCGATGATCGACCCCACCGAACGATTCTCCGAACGCGCCGCAGCATACGCGCTCGGCCGCCCCTCGTACCCCGTCGAGGCCATCGACGCGCTTTTCGCCGGCTTCGGCGATCCGATGCAAGTCCGCGCTGCAGACCTCGGCGCCGGAACCGGCATCTCTGCGCGCCTGCTCGCCGAGCGCGCCGGATCGACGATTGCCGTCGAACCGAATGCCGCGATGCGCGCGAGCGCACCGCCGTTCCCTCGCCTGGAATGGCGCGACGCGCGGGCCGAGGCGACCGGTCTCGCCGATGGATCGCTCGATCTCGTGACCGCCTTTCAAGCCTTTCACTGGTTCGATGCACCGAAAGCGCTCGCCGAGATTGGCCGCATCCTTCGCTCCGGCGGTCGCGCCGCGCTGCTCTATAACGAACGCGACGAGCGCGACGCATTTACCGCCGCCTACGGTGATATCGTGCGCCGCTACGCCACCGACGAGAGCGAAGCGCGACGCGCCGACGGGCGCGTAACCTTTCTTACCTATGCAGGTTGGAAGCGCGTACGCTTTGCACCATATGCAAACGTGCACCATCTCGATCGCGAAGGGCTCTTCGCGCGCGCCGACAGCACCTCGTATCTCCCCCATGAAGGCGAAAAAGCCGACCGTTTGCGCGAAGAGGTCGGAACGCTCTTCGATCGTTTCGCAAGCGATGGTATCGTGACGATGTCGATGCAGTGCTCGGTGACGCTCGCCGAGACGCGATGAGCGACGTTACCGACTTTTCGGTCGGCGCAACAGGCGATGCCGCCGAGCGCATCCGCTATCTCGATGCAGTCGCGCAACTCGGAGCGCAAGCGAAGGATGCAACCTTCGCCATGCAGGGCATCACCGAGAAATCGCGCGTGCTCGATTGCGGCTGCGGGGTCGGCGATGACGTGCGAGCGATCGCTGCGCGCGTCGGCGACGGCGGCTCGGTGGTCGGCATCGATGCAAACGAAGCGCTGATCGAGGTGGCGATTGCGCGCGGCGTTCCGCCGAACGCGCGCTTTCTCGCCGAGAATGCACAGACGCTCTCTTTCCCCGATGCCTCGTTCGATGCCGTGCGCGCGGAGCGATTGTTGCAGCACGTTGCCGATCCGCAGGGCGCCGTGAACGAGATGCGTCGCGTGCTTGTCCCCGGCGGCTCGTTGCTCGCAATCGATCAAGATTGGCAGAGCATTGTCATTGCCGGAGGGGATCGCCGCATCACGCGGACCATCGTCGATGCATTCGTCGATTCACTCGCCGACGGTTGGGCCGGGCGGCACCACCGCGAGCATTTCGTCGCCGCAGGCTTTACGCAGATCGAATCGCGTCTCTTCGTTACCTCGCTCTCGTTCGCGCATGCCTATGCATTCGTTCTCGAATCGGCGATTGCAGCGGCGATTCGCAGCGAGCGGCTCGGGCAAGAGGAGGCGGATGCCTGGGTGCGTGGGTTGCTTGCAGCCGATGCGCGCGGGACGTTTTTCTACGGCGTGACGGTCTTTCTCACGGTTGCGGTGCGTTAACGCTCCATAGCGAGAGGATTGCCGCCGCGCCGACGTTAACGGTGTACGCATAATGTCTCAATACGTACTCGATGCCCACTTCATCGTCGCCGCG
>JAJXXM010000222.1 GCA_021781095.1 bacterium | reverse complement strand
GTCTATCGGCTCGAGCGAGAGGGGGATGGCGTCAGTACCGGCGCACTCGCCTCGACGCTGGGGGTCGCACCGGCCTCGGTCTCCGGGATGCTGAAAAAACTTGCGAAAGACGGGTTCGTCGAACCGGTCGCTCGCGGCACGGTGAAACTCACGCGCGAGGGACTCTCCGTCGCCGTACGTGTGATTCGTCGTCATCGGATCGCCGAATGTTTTCTCGTCGACGTCCTCGGCATGCCGTGGCACGAAGTCCACGCCGACGCCTGCATGCTCGAACATGCAATCTCCGCCGAAGTCGAGGCGCATCTTCAGCGATTGTTGAAGGACCCGACGCGCTGCCCGCACGGCATGCCGATTCCACCGAGCGATCTGAGCGATCCCGTCTCGCGCGGTGAACCGCTCGCGCGCGTGGAGTCCGGCGCCGAACTCACCATCGTCGGCGTCACCGAAGAGGTTCCCGAGATTCTGCGCTATCTCGCCGAACTCGATTTCAAACCGGGTAAGCGCCTGCGCGTCCTCGCGCGCGCACCGCTCGGTGGCCCGCTGACGATCTCTAGTCAGAGCGGCGAGCGCGCGATCTCGCTCGAACTTGCACGGATGCTCTTGGTAGAACCGGCAGGCGCCGCCGGTTGATGCCGCCTCGCCCCCGTTTCACGCACGCGATCGTCGTTGTGTGCGTACTGGTCTTTTTTTGGGAGATCGCCACGATGGGCGCCGGAATTCTTACCGGCAACGTGACCATCGGCCAGATCGACAACGCCGGCGCGTTGGTGCCCGCGCTGGCCCAACAGGGGCAGTGGTGGCGCATCGTTACCAGCGCGTTTTTGCATGCATCGATCATCCATATCGGGCTCAACATGTTCTCGCTCTGGGTGCTCGGCCGGTTTATCGAACCGATTCTCGGGACGCCGCGCACCGCGCTGGTCTACACGCTTTCGTTAATTGCCTCGGGGCTCGGCGTCACCTATTTTAGTTTCGGCAATCTGCAAGATCCAACGCTCGGCGCAAGCGGCGCGATCTTCGGTATCTTCGGCGCGCTCTTCGCAATCGGACTGAAGAACGGCCCCGCCGGGCTTCAACTCGTGCGCGCAAATCTCGGCATCTTGTTGCTCAATCTCGTTTTTACATTTGCATTTCCGGGAATTTCGAAGCAGGCGCATGTCGCCGGGCTCCTGACAGGTTTTCTGCTGACGCTCGCGATCTATCGTCCGCTCCGCCCGGTGCGCGCGCAGGTGATCGACAGCGTGACCGGTGAGGCGCTCGACTCGACGCTCGAAGAAGCCGAACCATCGCCGCATCGGTGAATCGCTCCACCGGCATCGACGAGATTTTTGCCCCCGGCGGCGCGCTCGCGCGCGAACTCCCCGGCTTCGAAGGGCGCCCCGGACAACTCGAGATGGCGCGCGCCGTCGAAGCCGGCTTCGAAAGCGGCTCGCATGTGTTGATCGAGGCGGGTACCGGCGTCGGTAAATCCTTCGCCTATCTGGTTCCGGCGATGCGCAGCGGTAAGCGCGTCGTCATCTCGACCTCGACGATCGCGCTCCAGCAACAACTCTTCCGCAAGGATATTCCGATGGTGGCGCGTGCCTTAGGGGTGGAGCCGCGCGTCGTGTTGCTCAAAGGGCGCTCGAATTATCTCTGTCGCGAGAAGTGGGAGGGCGCGCGGAGCGATCTCGCGCTCTTCGAACGTCCCGAGATGACGAAGTTAAGGAACTGGGCGAACGCAACGGCGACCGGCGATCGCTCCGATGTGCCGTTTCGCCTCGACCCGCTGCTCTGGGAGCGCTTCGATGCCGACGGCGACGATTGTATCGGTGAAGCGTGCGCACATTTCGATGATTGTTTCTATTATCGTCGCCGGCGCGATGCCGGAGCGGCCGATATCATCGTCGTCAATCATTCGATTTTCTTCATCGACGCTTTTATCGGCGACTTGCTGCCCGCCTATGACTATGCGATTCTCGACGAGGCGCATACCTGCGAAGATATCGCGATGAACGTGTTGACCGCATCGCTCTCGCGGCGAAGCATCGAGCGCACCTTTCGCCGACTGCGGCGCTATTTTACGTTGCCTGCAACGCTCACCTCACAAGTGGAGCATTGTTATCGCGACTTGAGCGATCGGCTCGCCGGAAGCGGGACCGAGCTCCTTCGGCTCGACGAACGTCCCGAGATCGCCGCCGAGCTCGATCGGTTGCGCGATTCGCTGTATCATCTCGAAAATTGGATCGCCGATAACGGCGCCTCGGCGTTGACACGCCCGCCGCGCGGCGACCTCGAACGCGAGATGCGGATCACCGGGGCGGTGAAGTCATTGGCGATGCAAGCACAGGTGGTCGACCGTCTGCTCGCCGCCGACGACGATGCGATTCGCTGGGCGCAATTGTCGCCGCAGGGAAGCGAACTGCATTGCACGCCGTTCGATGCTGCGCCGATCTTGCGCGAGCTCCTTTTTTTGCGGACGCCGTGCCTGCTTACCAGCGCGACGCTCGCACTCGATGGAGATTTCACCTATATGCGCGCTCGGCTCGGTATCGACGAAGCCGAAGAGTTGGTGGCGGATTCACCCTTCGATTATCGCGAACAGGCGCGCTTCTTCGTTGCACCCGCCGACTTAGAGCCCGACGACGAAGATTTCGTTCGTCGTGCCTATGGGTACGTGGAGGAGGCGCTCTCGTATTCGCGCGGGCGCGCGTTCCTGCTCTGCACCTCGTTTCGCCGAGCGAAGGAGTTCGGCGAACGTCTGCGTGCAAGCGGCGTTCACCCCGTGGAAGTGCAGCGGCCGCGTGGTGGGCTCGACCGCGACGGATTGCTGCGTTGGTTCACGAGCACGCCCGGTGCGGTGCTCGTCGGTACGCGCACCTTCTGGGAGGGGATCGATATGCCGGGCGAGCGCCTGAGCTGCGTCATTATCGATCGCATTCCGTTCGCACAGCCCGATCATCCGGTGC
>JAJXXM010000248.1 GCA_021781095.1 bacterium | reverse complement strand
AGCATACCGTTAGGGTGAGGCGAGCAGGCTCACAATGCAAGCGGTAAAGGCGTCGATCTCCGGAATCGGTGCGACGCTGTCGGGAGGGAGCCCCGCGCGTTCGATCGCGCTTGCGGATTCGGGGCCCATCGCGACGACGAGCGGGCGCACGCCCCGCTCGTTCCACAGGGGAAGCCAGGGTGCGGCGACCGCCGCGGCGCCGCTCGAGGGGATTGCGAGCAGATCGACCGGCGCTTCGCCGGGCTCCTCGCCCGCCCGAAGTTCGCTCACGGCGGCGCCGAGCGAGCGCAGGTGGACGGCGATGCGGCTCGCGCGCTCGATCGTGCGCGGCAGGAGGATATGTCGCCCGGCGAGGGGGCCGCTTCGCGGCAAGAGGCGTGCCGCTCCTCGCGCGACCAGCTCGCGGGCGAGGGCGCAGCCGAGTTCGTCGGCACCCCGGAGATCGCTGCAGCGGGCACGGAGCTCGGCGGCCACGGCGGGAGCGTCGCCCTCCAGGGAGCTGACCAGACCGCGGAGGACGAGTTCCTCGCCCTCGTACGCGCCGTGGATGCCGACCGGCGCCGTGCAGCCCGCACCGAGTTCGCGCAGTGCGGCGCGTTCGGCAACGACCGCTCGTTCGGTCGCGTCGTCGTTGAGCGCGGCACGAAGCGCGCCCGCGAGCGGTGCGTCGAGCAGCGTCTCGACCGCGAGCGCCCCCTGCCCGGCCGCCGGCAATAATCGCTCGATCGGGAACGGGAGGGTATGCGTCGCGCGCAGGTTCAGCCGGCGCAGCCCCGCCGCGGCGAGGACGATCGCGTCGTATTCGCCTTCGCGAAGTTTACGCAAGCGCGTATCGATGTTGCCGCGAATCTCGACGTAATCGAGATCGCTGCGCAGCGCGTGTAATTGCGCGCGACGCCGCGGGCTCGAGGTGCCGACGCGCGCGCTGGCGGGGAGCTCTTCGAACGTCGGGAAGCGCTCGCTGCAATAGACGTCGCGTGGATCCTCGCGCGCGGAGATCGCTGCGAGTTGCATTCCCGCGGGGAGCGCGCTCGGCAGATCCTTCGCCGAATGCACCGCGTAGTCGGCGCGCCCTTCCGCGAGCGCGCGTTCGAGTTCTTTTACGAAGATCGCCTGCACGCCCATCGCCGCGAGCGCGCTGCTGCGGTCGCGGTCGCCGACGGTCGTAAGCGCGAGCATCGTCGTCGCGATGCCGCCGCGCGCGAGCCGTGCGGCGACGTGGCGCGATTGCCAGAGCGCGAGCGCGCTGCTTCGCGTCGCGCAGACCGCACTGCCGGTCTCGGGCGCGGTACCGTCGGCGAGCGCCGTTGCGGCGGTCGCTTCAACGGCATCTTCGATGCGGTTGCGATCCATCGCGGCGAGTTCGTCGAGCGGCAACTCCGAGAGCGCGCGCATGACGACCGCGCGTTGTGCGGGCGAGAGCGTTTCGCGCACGTAACTGCGCGCGATGGCGAGCGTGCGCGCCGCAGCGTCGTAGCGCGCATCGAAATGCAGCGCGATCTCGCGCGCGATGCGTTTGGAGAATGCGGGCGTACTCGCGCCCGAGTCGATACTAAACGTGAGTTCGCCGACGCGGACGACGGCCGGCATCGTGGCATCGCCGCGCGTCGGTTCGGTGGCATCGATCGTGAGGATGCCTCGCTCGCGTGCGGCACGTACCGCCTGCTCGTTGACCGCCGGGTTATCGGTCGCGGCGACGCAGAGGAATGCGCCGTCGAGATCCTCTTCCCGGAAGGCACGGCGCTCGCAGCGCACCTCGGGCTGCGCGGCGAGAAAGCGTTCCATCGCTTCCCCGATCGTTGGGGCGACCACGAAGAGGCTCGCGCCTGCTTCGACAAAAGTGCGAGCCTTGCGGGCGGCGACCGCGCCGGCACCGAGTACCACGACGAGTCGCCCCGCGAGGCGAAGGGAGAGCGGAAGCGACATGATGCGGCATGGATTCCGCACCGCCGTGCGAAACTCTGCTCCGCGCATGCAACGTCCCACTCGCGCTGCGCTTCTCGGCGCGCTCGCCTCGGCGCTCCTGGTGCTGCCGGGGCTCGGAGCGGGCACCCTTTGGGACAACAGCGAGACGATTTACGGCGAGGTCGCGCGCGAGATTCTCCTCACGCACGACTGGGTCGTCCTGCACTATAACGGCCTGCCGTGGTTCGTCCAGCCGCCGCTCTATTTCTGGCTCGCGGCGATCTGTGCGAAAATCTTCGGCCTCACCTCGTTCGCGATGCGCCTTCCCGCCGCACTGGCGACGATCGCGATGGGTGCGATGACCGGGTACGCGGTGGCGCGCCAACTCGGCTCGCGCGTCGGCGTCTTCGCCGCGGCGATCCTTTCGAGCTCGCTGATGCAGGCAATTATCGGCCGCCTCGCCATTATGGATGCGCTGCTCGATTGTGCGGTGGCGATGACGGTTTTTTGGTGGTTTCGTGGATTGCAGACCGGCAAACGCCGCTACTACATCTTCGGCGCCCTCGCCGCGGGCTTTGGATTTCTAGCGAAGGGCCCCGTCGCTCCGGTCGTCGCGATGCTGGTCGTGCTTCCATACGCGCTCTGGAACCGCCGTGTCGAACGGACGGCCTGGCCGAGTCCGGCGACGTGGGTGTGGGGAACGCTCGCCTTCGTCCTTCCCGTCGCACCGTGGTTTGGAGCGCTGATCGCGCGTACGGGCCTCTCCTCGGTCGTCACGCTGATCGGGCATTATACGATCGGCCGCTATACCGGCGTCATCGAAAATCAATCCGGGCCGGTTTGGTATTATCTCCCCGTCCTAATCGTCGGATTTTTTCCGTGGATCGCACTGCTTCCGAGTGCGATCGTCGACGGCGTCGGGCGGCTGCGGCTGGGCGAGAGCGACGAACGCGCGCGGGTCTTACGTTTGGCGTTCTGCTGGGCCGTGATGCCGCTACTCTTTTTCTCGTTCGCGCGTACGAAGCTGCCGAATTACATCGCGCTGGAGTTTCCGGCGATTGCGGTGATCTGTGCGATCTATCTCGACGGACTGCTCGCGCGCTCGCGCGTTCGCGCCGCACTCGTCGCGACGATGGCGGTGCCGTTAGTGATCGGATTATTGGCGATCGCGGTGGCGATCTTCGCGCGCGACAATCATTTGGGCGAGCCGTTGGCCGTGTTGCGCCCGGCGCTGACGGCGATGGGCGCGACGATCGCGCTGGGTGGGATCGCGATGGCCGCGATGTTGATGCGCCGCGCGAGCGCTCCGTTCGCACCGTTCGCGCTCGCGCTGGCGATGGCGGTCGCGATCGACGTGCTCGGCTTGGTCGCGCTTCCGCGCGCCGAACTCTTCAAACCGGTGCCGCGCCTCGCGCGCATCGTCGATGCGCTTCGTCGGCCGGGCGACGTCGTTGTCGACGGCGGCATCGTCGGCGGTGGATCGCTCCTGTTCTACACCCAGCCGCCGGTCGCGCTGCTCGCGCTCTTTAATTCCGACGTCGGTGCGAACACGCCGACGCTGCGCGACGTCGTCTGCGCCGCGCCGCGCGCGTTCGTCTTCTTTACCGGCACCTCGGTCGCATCGCAGCCGAGTTTCGGCCGCGCGACCCGCGTGATCGCACGCAGCGGAAACGTCGCGGTGCTGCGCTACAGCGGGCCGCCCTGCCGGCCGCAATGATCGCGGCATTTCACCAGTGCGACGTCTTCACCGATCGCCTCTTCGGCGGTAATCCGCTCGCCGTCGTACCGGATGCCGACGGGCTCGATAGCGCGACGATGCAGGCGTTCGCGCGAGAGATGAACTGCTCGGAGAGCGCCTTCGTCCTGCCCCCACGCGATCCGTGCGCCGCGTTTCGCGTGCGGATCTTTACTCCCGGGCGCGAGTTGCCGTTCGCCGGGCACCCGACGATCGGAACGGCGTTTACGTTGCACCGCCTGGGGATGCTCGACGCGAATGCGTTCTCATTCGAGATGGAAGCCGGCCTCATTCCGGTGCGGCGGGAAGGGAATCGTTTTTGGTTGACGCCGCCGGTGCCGACGCTCGGAGAAGCGTTCGGCGAACCTGTGGCGCTCGCTCGCGCGTTGGGAATCGACGCGGCGGCGGTGAGCGAACGCGCCCGCATCATCGGATCGTTCTTGTGCGTGCGCGTGCGGAGCCTCGAAGCATTGGCGAACGTCGATCCCGATCGCGCCGCACTGCGCGGCATTCTCGAGCGACGCATTGCCGACGGCAACCTGCTTCTATTCTTTTTCGATTCGCGGCGCGCGTGGGTGCGGATGTTTGCCGATATCGCCGAAGGAATCGGCGAGGATCCGGCAACGGGAAGCGCGGTAGCGCCGATGCTTCATTTTCTCGCCGTCACCGGGGCGCTCGCACCACAGACGTCAACCGTCGAGATCGAACAAGGGCGTTGGATCCACCGAACGAGCACGCTCTATTCGCGCGTATCGTGGGCGGGCTCGGAGATCTCCGGCATTGAGGTCGGCGGCGACTGCGTGCATGCATTCTCGAGCGAGTTCGCATTCGATCGCTAACCCACGCGTGCGAACCGAACCGCGCGTACGAACGCAGCAGAGAACGAAGAGCGCCTCCGATCGGAGGCGCTCTTCGTTACGGGGAACGCGAGAGCGTTAGGGCTTGTACGCCGCCACGTCGGCCTCGGTAACCGCCGAGGCTTTGTTGGCGCCGAGGCCGCCGCGAATATAGCTGATCACCGCAGCGATATCCTTATTCGAGAGCGTCCCCTTCCAGGCCGGCATCTGGCCGTTGAAGGCGGCGCCGTTCACCGTGATCGCCCCGTTCTTGCCGTCGAGCAGCACGCCGATGACCGCGTGCGGATCTCCGGTAACGAACGGATTGCCGGCGAGCGGCGGAATCGCTCCGGGCTGGCCCATGCCGTTGGCGGCATGACAGCCGGCGCAGTTGCCGGCGTAGACGGTCGCGCCCGCTGCGATCAGCGGGTTTGCCGCGGGTGCGGCAGCGCTGCTCGATGCGCCTGCGGCGGCCGGTGCGGCGGCAGCCGGAGCGATGGCGGTGGAGTTGGCCATCGCGAGGACCTGCGCTTCGGTCGGCGAGGGCGGTGCCGCAGCCTGTTTCGCTTGAATCGAAACCTGGCTATATATCGAGAGGCCCACGATCGCGACGAGCGCGACGATGGTGCTGACGATAATGCCGCCGCGCGCCGAGAGCGAACGCGTCGTGCTCCGGTCGAGCCACGGAATCGCGATAACGATCAGCAAGAAGAGCGTCGGAACGACGATCGTTGCGAGCAAATCGAGCGAGGGCGGGACGACGTTGAGCAAGCCGAAGAGCGCGAGGAAGTACCACGCCGGATACGGGATGAACGCGGTGTTCGTCGGGTCGGCTTTCGCATCGAGGAAGGGCGGCGAGATGAACGCAAGCGCGACGATAATCGCGAACACGATGAACGAAGCGAAACCGTCCATGAACATCTGGTCGGGCCAGAAGCGGCCGTTCTTCAATTTGCGCGGATCTTCGGCGATGGGGCCGGCGGGGCCGTTCCAGCGGAAGATCGCGAGGTGAGCGCCGACGAGCAGCACCATCACGGCGGGCATCAGCCACACGTGAATGCCGAAGAAGCGATTGATCGTTTCGGTGCCCATCGCGCCGCCGCCCTGAGCGATCTGTTGAATCAACGGGCCGGCGATCGGTGCCGTGCCGGTAATGTTCAACGCGACCTGCGAGGCGAAGTAGGCGTTCATATCCCACGGCAGGAGGTACCCGGTGAGCCCGAGCACCAGCGTGACGAGTAACAGGATGACGCCGACGACCCACTGCAGCTCGCGCGGCGATTTATAGGCGCCCCAGACGAGCACTTGCAGCAAGTGCAAGAAGACGAGGGCGATCATCGCCGACGCGCCCCAATAGTGAATCGCAAGGATCAGGTGCGGCCAGAAATGCGTGTAGATCCAGGCGGTCGATTCCCACGCCGTATTTGCCGAGGGCGCGTAGAAAAACGTTAAGAAAATACCGGTGACGATCTGGAGGATCATCGCGAAGACCGTCGCGCTCCCGAAGACGTACCAGTAGCTCGCTCCGCCGGGGATATCTTCGACGAGGAAATCTTTCGTCATCGAGATGAAGCCGGTACGAGATTCAATCCAGTTCAGCATATCGCTCTTCCTTGTCAGTGCCGTGCGGTTACGCGAGGTAGGAGATGACGATGCGATCGGGCGTCGTCGAGCGGTAGTGAATCCACATCACGTCGGCCTTGCCGTTCTGATCGCGCAGCGGCAACGGGTCGAGGCCGCGCGGCGCGGGGCCCGCCTCGTGCGTGCCGTCGAAATTGAATTGCGAGCCGTGGCACGGGCAGAGGAATTTGTTCGCGGTGGCGTTCCAGTTGAAACGGCAGCCGAGGTGCGGACAGATCGGCGACATGATGACGAAGTTCATCGTAATGACGTCGTAGGGAACGCCGGCGGGCGAACCTTTCTTGAAGAGGTTCGGGCGCTTCGCTTCAAATTTTGCAGGATCGACTTTGATGCCCCAGACGTACTCCGGCGAGTCTTGCTCGGGGAGATAATTATCTTTGCCTTTGAGCGTGAAGTCGAGTTTGATCGGCGTCGAGGTCGCGCTGTCGAGCAGTGCGTACTCTTTCGCGTCGAGCGGAGACCAGATGCCCTTCGAGTTTGCATCGGGAATCAGCGAGCCGACGATCGGGATCGCCAGCGAGAGGCCGATGACTCCGCCGATCGCCAAGGTGGCGTTCGCCATAAAGCGGCGGCGTGTGATCTCTTCGGGGGTTCCGGGGTCGTCGTAGGCGCTGGGCGCACCACGGTGGACGCCCGATGAGGCGTCTCCAGCTTTCGACACGATGCTCTCCTGCAAATTTATCAAAGAGGGTGATATGGGCGGATTCTACCCGCGCGGAACCTGGCCTCCCTACGACTAGCGACGCCTTCCGGTATTCGCTAGACCTTATAGCTGTGGAGGCCGCTGATCCAGATATTGACGCCGAGGTAGCAGAAAATAATCGAGACGAAGCCGATGACGCTCACCCAACTCGTCCGGAGCCCGCGCCAGTGGTTGCGGGTATGGAGATGCATGTAGGCGGCGTAGATAATCCAGGAAAAGAGCGCTGCGGTCTCCTTGGGATCCCACTGCCAATAGGCGCCCCACGCCTCTTTCGCCCACATCGCGCCGGTGATGATGCCGAGCGTGAGCAAGGGGAGACCTACCGCCACCGAGCGGTAGACGAGCACGTCGAGCTGCGGAAGGGTCGGCAAGGAAGCGAGCCACCCCGAGATGCCGTCGTTCGGCCCGGCGATCGTTGCGGTGCCGGCGCCGGCTCCCGCGCCGGCGGGTTCGACCGAGGCGGAGAGCATCATCGCGGCGCCCTGACGGCGTTCGACGTAATAGCGAACCAGATAGAGCGCCGAGAGCACGAAGGAGACGAGGAAGGCTGCATACGAGGTCACGACGATCGGCACGTGGACCTTCGCCCAGTACGATTGCAACGACGGCACCGGAGGCATCACGCCCTCGTTCCAGGTGACGCCGTAGGTGAGGAACATCGCGGCGAGCGCGAGGACGAAGCCGCCCGCGAACCAGAGCCGGTAGCGAAAGGCGAAGACCACAAAAATCGCGACCGACATCGCCGAGAAGAGCGAGAGCGAACCGTAGAGGTTCAGCAGCGGCCAGATATGCGAGATTTCGTAGCGCGCGACCAATTGCGCGAATTGTGCGACCGCGCCGAGGATGGCGAGCGTCGCACCGAGGTTTCGGAGAAACGGCACGCGCGAGAGGAAGAAGCCGAAGAGCGCGAGCGCGCCGACGATATATGAAGCGATCGCGATGACGAGCAGCACCTCGTCGATGGGCATACCGTGGATCATGTCAGCCTCCTGATTGCAGCGAGCTCCGTAAACGCTCGACGAGCGTTCCGAACTCCTCCGCGAAGATATCGTAACCCTTCACCGTCGTAGCGGCCAAGCCAACCGTCGCACCTTCGCCGTGGGGATCGACTCGCACGTAAAAGCGGGCCGGCAGAAAATAGAACGAGATGATGAGCCCGACGAGGAGCACGAACGCGCCGATGCCGACCAATGCGACGCCGGGATCGTAGCGGTATTGGATGCCGGTGAACATGAGGTAGCGCTCCGGGCGCACGCTCCAACCGTCGCCGACGTCGACGGTGCGATGCATGAGCACGAGCGCCGCGCCTTCGTTCGCGCCGTTGCGAACCAGCGAGAGAGCGACCGCCGGGTTCCCGATGCGCGGATCGGGCGAGGGCATCTTCGTCTGCGGGTCCATCGTCGGAACGAATCGTAAGAATTCGATGCTCCGCGACGTGCCGGGAATTTTCAGCGAATCGCCGGCATAGAGCGGCTGCGAGAGCGAGGCGAGGCGGCCGTTATGGAGCAGCGCGAACCGCACGGCGAAGCCGTAGCTCGATTGGTAGTAGTTCGTGCCGTCGATCGTGATGGGATGATTGACGCGAATGACGTACGGATGCGCGACGCCGTCTTTCCCGCTCGCCGTCACGTGCGAGACGTAGTCGATCGGTTGGTAGACGATGCCGGTTTTGGTGGCGATCGGATCGATGCGATAGCGAAAGCGATCGAGGTGAATCGTCGCGCCGCTGCGCGGGATCGTTACCGTCTGTCCGGTGAGAATCGCGGTGTCGCCGGAGAACCCGAACGCCCAGTAAAGCGTCGTCCCTGCGGCGATGATGACGAAACCGAGATGTGCGACGAGCACGCCGCGACGCGCCCAATTTTGTTTGTCGGCGAAGCTCCATTCGGTGCCGCCGAACTCGCGATTGCGCACGAGAAAGCCGCGCTGCGTGAAGAAGCGCTCGACGCTCTCGCGCACGCGCTCGACCGGTGCGGCGACCGAGATGGTCGCGTGGAGCGGAATCGCGTCGATTTTGACCGGGCGTAATGCGGGCAAGCGTGCGGGAATGACGCGTTTGAACGTGCAGACTGCGAGCGACGTGAGGATGAGCGCGATGATGCCGACGTACCACCAACTGTGGTAGACGTTGTTGAAATCGAGCCGTAATATCGCGCGCGCGATCGGCGCGGCGTACGCCGCGTAGTAGGCGCTCGGCGCCTTCCCCTGGTCGACGATGACGCCGATCAGCGTGAGAATCCCCCAGACGACGAAGAGCGAAACGGCAAAGAGCACGTTTCCGAAGGTTCGGATAAAGTCGGCGTAGAGGTTTCTAACGGTTTCGGTCATCGGTGGTTCACGTGCGACCGTACGCCCCACCGTCACCGCGACGCCACGACTTCTCCAGCACGACGATCACCCAAATGCTCGCTTCGTAGAGGACGTACATGGGAATCGCGAGGAGCGCCATCGTGACCGGGTTGCCGTCGGGAGCGGCGATCCCTCCACCGACGAAGAACGCAAAGAGCGCTTGTCGCCGGAAGCGCATGAGCATCGGTGCGTTGACGATTCCCAACCGAGCGAGGGCTACCAAGACGATCGGCGTCTGAAAAATCAACGCGAAGAGACCGAGGAGTATGAGGATGAAGCCGAGCGTTTGCGAGAGGCCGAAGGTCGGCGTCGCGACCTTATCGGTGATGGCGACGAGCGCGGCGACGACGCGCGGAAGCACGATAAAGTGCGCGAACGCGAGGCCGAGGAGCGAGAGCCCGATCGAGGGCGCGATAAACGCGAAGACCATGCGACGGGTGCGCGGATGGATCGCCGGCACGACGAACATCCAAATTTCGTAGAGCAGAACCGGCAGCCCGAAGACGATGCCGCCGACGATCGAAAACTTAAATTCGGTGAGGATGACGTCGGCGGGCCCGAACGCGTGCAGGGTGATGCCGTGAAAATACGCGCGCACCAGCCACGGAATCGCGTATTGCGAGGGCCAGAACAGCAGAAGCGAGATCGCGCCGACGGCGGCGATCGAAACGAGCAAGCGCGAGCGGAGTTCGCGGAGATGCTCGGTGAAGGGCATCTCCTTGGGATCCCACTCGGGATCGTGCGCCGGTTCCGGCGAGGCGATCATCGAGCGCTGCGTCGCGACCGGTTACGGCTTGGGTTCGGCAGGGGGTGCTGCGGCTTCGGCGCTCGCTGCGGCCTCGCTCTTGGCGCGGGCCTCCTCGCGCGCTTTCGCGGCGATTTCATCGGCTTCCATCTGGCCGAGCATGAACTCTTTCTTCGCTTGCCCGGCGCTGCGCGCGAGCTTCGGGAGCTTGTCGGCGCCGAAGAGCAGCGCCCCGAGCGCGACGATCCCGATCAAGATCGGCATGTCGATGAAGGCGAGGATGGGGTGCAGGTACATAGGGTGCGGCTCCGTTCTGAGGTGTCAGCGCAAGGATTCGACGAGCGCGCGCATTTCCGTGCGTGCCGTCGATGAAGGAAGGGCGTCGAGTTCGGCCCCGGCGCGGTCGAGCGCCTCGTTGAGGAGCCGCTTGGTCGTTTCCACGCCGCCCTGCTCGCCGATGAGCGCCACGATCGCCGGAATCTCGGCTTCGCCGTCCGACCCGGCATAGAAACGAGAGATGCGGTCGAAAAAGTCGCGGTCTCCGCGTTCGAGCGCGCAGATCAACGGAATCGTCATCTTTCGTTCGCGTAGATCGTTGCCGACCGGTTTCCCGATACGTGCCTCGTCGGCGGTCAGATCGAGTACATCGTCGTTCATTTGAAACGCGATGCCGTACCAGCGGCCGAACGCGCGCAAGCGCTCCACGAGTTCGTCGTTTCCGCCCGCCGCGATCGCACCGCACGCCGCCGAGGCTGCGAAGAGCGAGGCGGTCTTTTTTTCGGCGACCTCGGTGTACTGCGCGACGTTGGTGCTTAAATCGCCGAGCGCGCGCAACTGCAGCACCTCACCGTCGCAGATATCGGCGAGCGTCGCCGAAAGGATGTGCGGAATCGGTGCGGCGTAATTTGCGGTAACGTTTTTGAAGATCCAGGCGAAGAGATAATCGCCCGCGAGGACGCTGATGCGATTGCCGTAGTCGACCGCGGTTGCATTGACGCCGCGCCGTAAGGTTGCGTTATCGACGACGTCGTCGTGAATGAGAGTTGCGACGTGAATGAGCTCCATATACGCCGCGAGATAGAGGTGCGACATCGGATCGCCGCCGCAGGCCTGCGCGGCGAGCAACGTGATGCGCGGACGCAACCGCTTTCCACCCGCCGCGAGCATGCGTTTCACCGCCTCGGTAATCAGCGGATTATCGGTGGAAAACGTCGAGCGGAAAAAAGTCTCGACGGCGAGGGAGAGCGACGAATCGTCGCGCACGGCGTCGATCATCGCGTTCCGTAATGCACGGCGATGGAGCCGCCCATCAATGCGAGATACCCGGCGTCGAGAAAGCCGGCTTCGGTGAAGCGATCGCGGAGTGCGGGAGCGTTGGGGTGGTTGACGAGCGATTGCGGAAGGTAGGAGTACGCGCTTTTCGAGCCGCCGATCCAGCCGCCCAGCGTCGGGACCACGCCGTAAAAATAAAAATCGAACGCGCGCTTCCACAAGCGATTCGGCGCCTTGCTCACGTCGAGATTGACGAAGCGCGCGCCGGGGCGCAGCACGCGACGAATCTCTTGCAGGCTGCGGTCGAGATCGACGATATTGCGCGAACTAAAACCCATGATCGCGCCGTCGAACGATTCGTCCGGGAACGGCAGCGCGGTGACGTCGCCTTCGAGAAACTCGGCGCCCTCGATGCCCGCGCGTCGCGCGCGTTCGCGCGCTTGGGCGAGCATCGGCTCGCAGAAATCGATGCCGGTGACGCGAGCCGCACCGTCGTGGCGGAGCAGGTGAAAGCTGAGATCGCCGGTGCCGCAGCAGAGATCGAGAAGCCGGGCGCCCTTCGCCGGCGCGAGAAGGGCGATCGCCCGGCGCCGCCAGATCTCGTCGAGCCCGCCGGTGAGGACGCGATTGGCGCGGTCGTAGCGGGGGGCGATCGTCGCGAACATATCGCGCACGAAGGCTCCTTTATCGCCGACGGGGTTACCGGTGGAAATCTCTGCCATCTCTTCCAGCTTGCTTTCCAAGCATCCGAGGCCTCTCCTGTGCGCGACTTGTCGCAGC
>JAJXXM010000278.1 GCA_021781095.1 bacterium | reverse complement strand
GTCACTTGATAATGGCGACACGACGTCTCTTCCAAAAACGCGAGCTTCTCGGCATCGAGCAGCGCGCCGTTCGTGGTTATGCTCGTGCGAAGATCGACGCCCCAGGCAGCGCACGCCGCGCGCACCTGTTCGCCGATCGCGCGCATCGTCGGGAACGCGAGGAGCGGTTCGCCGCCGAACCATGCGACGTGCAAGCTCTCGAGACGAGGGAGCAGCCGCGCGACCAGTGCGACGACGTCGGCGACGACGCCGTCGGACATCGCTCCGCGAAGAAAGGATTCGTAGCAGTAGGTGCAGCGGAAATTGCACGCCTCGGTAGGCAGCAGCACGAGTTCGAACGATCGTTCATCGTTGAGTGCGGCGTGCAAATCATCGACGCCGCGCAGTTCATCGCGATCGACCGGCACCAGAAATCCGTTCTCGATCAACGCTCGTTCGAGTGGATCGTTCCCTTCACTCGACACGGGTCCATGGAGCAAACGACGGATCGACGGCATCTCCTCGGCGGTAAACCCGACGACCGAGCCGGTAAAACTATTGGAGAGGAGCAAAGATCCTGCGACGACGCGCATCGCATTAAAACGGGAGGCCTTTAAGAGGCTCCTGGGGCTCGACGACATGAACGATTCCTCTATCTGATGGCGCTGCTGCGAGCGCCCCTATTTTTGCGGCGCTGCTGCCGTTGCCGGCCGGCCGGGGTAGCCGTCGGTAACGACGACACCGATCGCTCCGGCGCCGGCGTGAACGGCAATAACGGGACCTGCCTCAACGACGTCGACGGTAATATCGCGACCGGCGCATCGCTCGATGATGCGTTCGCGCATCTGTTCGGCGAGCTCCGGTGCTTGGGTGTGGATCACGCGAATTCGCATCTTCTTCGCGCCGCGATCCTCGGCACACGCGAGCTCGGCCATCGTTTCCAGCGCGCGCTTGAACGTACGCACCTGCGAGCGCGAGACGACCGCTCCGGCATCGAGCGTCAGAATCGGCACGATTTTCATCAAGCCGCCGAGCACCGCCGCCGCGCGACCGATGCGCCCGGTGCGCTGTACGTGCGAAAGGTCGGGCAGCGTTGCGTAGAGCGGCGTGCGCTCCCGCATGGTGCCGAGGTATGAGAGTAGTTCGTCCATCGTCGCACCCTCAGCCGCCATGCGTGCGGCATCTTCGACGAAAAACTGCAACCCGCCGGCTGCGTTGAGCGAATCGAAGAGTTCGATGCGGATGCCCGCGATATTTTCGGCTGCAGCGCGAGCTGCGTTGATGGTCCCCGAGAGTACCGAAGAGATCGATATACAGAGAACATCCTCGCCGCGCTCTGCGGCCTGGAGGAACGCCTCGCGAAACATCGCCGCACTCGGTTGGGAGGTCGTCGGCAGAACTGGATCTTTGTCGAGCCGCTCGAAAAATTGCCGACGCGAGATGTCGATGTCATCGCGAAGCGATTCATTTCCGAAGACGACGAAGAGCGGAACCACGGTGATGCCGAGTTCGAGGGCGCGCGCCGGATCGATATCGGCGGTGCTATCGGTGACGATATGAATCGGCATTACGTTCTCGCCATCGCATCGCCGGCGACCAACGCCGCGATTTTTCCTACGACATCGGCGCGCGCTTCTTCTATCGCTGCTCGAATCGCATGTTTGATACCGTTTCTACTAATACGACCGTGCGATACGATACAGTTACCGCGCAGACCGAGGAGCGGTGCTCCACCATAGGTCTCGTAATCATAACGCTTGCGCAACCCGCGCAGGCGGGGCAAGAGCAGCGCCGCACCGAGCTTTGCGGCAAGCCCGCCGCCGAGCACTTCGCGTTTCATGATCGACCCGAGGTCGCCGATCATCCCTTCGCAGGTCTTTAAGACGACGTTTCCTACGAATCCATCGGCCACGATGACGTCGGCCACATTATGGAACATATCTTTTCCTTCGATATTCCCGATGAAGTGCACCGGCGCTCGATCGAGGAGTGTCGCCGCCTCCAAAACCGAGGCGTTGCCCTTCGTACGTTCCTCACCGACCGAGAGCACCGCGACGCGCGGGCGCTCGATCCCAAGCGCGGCACGCGCGTACGCGCTCCCCATGATCCCAAATTGCACGAGCCATTCCGGGCGACAATCGACGTTGGCCCCGGAATCGAGCAAGACGGAAGGGCCGTTGAGCGCGGGCCACACGGTCGCAATCGCCGGGCGCGCGATCCCTTCGATCGTGCGCAGTTTCACCAACGAGATCGCCAGAAACGCTCCGCTGTTGCCCGCCGAGACGACTCCCTGGACCTCACCGGATTTCATCAACTCGACCGCTCGCCCGAGCGAGGTGCGCTCCGACCCACGCAACGCTTGCGACGCATGCTGATCCATCGGCACTGCCTCGGGCGCGTGCACGACGGTGATTTGCTCGCCGATCGCTCCGTGAAGAAGCGGACGTATGCGCGCTTCGTCGCCGACGAGCACGACATTCGCTCCAAAAGTCTCAACGGCGAGCAGGGCACCTGCAACAACCTCTTCGGGCGCGCGGTCTCCTCCCATCGCATCGACGGCGATGCGCGGCTCACTCATCGAGCGCAATCCAGTACTCTGCGTTGTTCATTCCGCCGTAATAATACTCCACATCAAGATCGGGGAAGGCTTCGCGCATTGCATCGGCCAGCACCTTTGCATCGCGCTCGCGCTGGGCACCACCGTAGTAAAGCGTCAGTAGCGAGCCTCGGTCGCCCCCCATGTTCTTCACCACGGAGAAGAGCGTATCTTTTACCGTCTCGCCGACAAATAATTCTCCGTCGAGTTGGGCGACCGGCTTCCCGCGCACGATGCGAAGATTTCCGTGCTGGGCATCTTTGCCGGCAAAGAACAACTGCGCCGCCCGAACGCGCGCCGCCTCGTGAAGGATCTTCTCCACCGGGGGAACGCTCGCATCGCCGAGCGAGCGCAAGGCGAAGAGCCCCGCAATCCCG
>JAJXXM010000121.1 GCA_021781095.1 bacterium | reverse complement strand
CGGCGGAACCGGCGGTGGCTTCGGTGGCACGCCGATCATTGGTGGCGGGAATCCGCCCGCGCCTCCATCGCCGCCGTGTAACCCCACGTGTGCTCCTCAGCCGCCACATTTAGGAGGAACGCCCGGTCAAAAATTTGCGGCAATCGGCACGCTGTTACGAGCGAGCGGAGCAGCTTTTACCTTTGTTTCGAGCAGCTTAGCCAATAATGCCGTAAAAGGATTCTACGGTAGTCCTTCGAGTTTTCAGGAGTCATTTGCGAGCGGTGAGGCGTACCAACTCACCTGGTCCGCCCAGGTTTCCGAGGTGTTTAACGGGGCACCGGGGGCGGCGTTATCGAATCCTGCAAGTCTCACCCCTACCACGTTGATTCAGTTTTCGCCGACGCAGTTACCCCCCGGGGCTTCGGGCGGCTCTTTCGCGAAGACTCTTGGTTCGTTGATTAACGAGGATGGATCGATAATGACGCCCGCTCAAATTCAGAGCGCTTTCGCGCTCCCGTCACTTCCGCAGTATGCGAACCTCGTTTCCGGTTTTAACTCGGGTTCAACCGCCTACATTGGATTCGCCGCCCCGAATAGTTGGGGAAGCGGAGGTGGGCTGCAGATTTTCGGCGGCTCGGGATCTACCGTTGAAGGGGACTCAGTAGCCGTAAGTGAGGCACTCTCCGAGCTTGAGGCTGCGTTAAACTGTATTCTCGGCGGGTGCGGGCCGTGGTCGGTGCCAATTCAACGACAGAAATGATACGGGTCGCGAACGACGGCAGAACGGTTGAGTTCCCCGACCGGAGGGAACGGACGACGTTCCCCGTCGAGAAAATCGAAGAATACGGCGACGTCGCGCTGGTGTGGACGAAGAAAAGTGAGCGATGGCGGTGGGTACTAGCTCTCCCAATTGAGGTATCCTCGTTCCGTCGGCACCACCCATGGTATGCAGAGTACTACCAGGAAACCCGCGGCGGTCCGGTGATTATGTCGGCTGAAATCCTCAACGGAACGGATATTCAGCCCCAAAGTGATGACTTCACGGCCCTGAAGGTTGGTGTTGGCGGTCAAACATATCATTTCAAGTCGGTGCCGTATTCGCTTATCGAAGATCCACTCCGACGGGGTTTTCTCGTAAAATATAGCCACGAAAAGGACGACGCCCGGAATCTCTACATGTATGGCTCGGATGGAGCACTCCGGTGGCAACTTGGAGTGAATCCATGGAACGAAAAATTTCGTCCGAAGGAGGTTTTCTTTGAAGATGAGACCGGCAAACTTTTCATTCAGTGGGACAGCCTGCACTTACTGGATGGGTATGAAGTCGACGTGGCAACGGGAGAGATCATCGCGAGCATGCGCTTCTTTTCTCGGAACCCACTGCAATATACCGTTCTTGAAGCGAGATAGTGGGTCAGCGTTCCACCGAAGTAAGGAACGTGCGTATGTATCGTTACGCCGCGGTGACGATGTAATCGCCGTCGCGTAACGTAACCTGCGCGGTGCCTCCGGCGGCGATGCGCCCCGCTAACATCGCTCCCGCGAGCGGCGTGCCGAGCCGGCTCTGCACCGTTCGCGCGACATCGCGCGCACCGTTTCCCGTGCGCATCGCCTCGGCGGCCAACTCCGCCAGTGCGAGTTGCGCGACTTCGAGCCGCACTTCGCGCGCGCCCATGCGCGATGCGAGGGCCTCGACGTGGAGCGCAACGATTTTCTCGATCTCCGCGCCTCCCAGCGGCGCGAAAGCGACGATCTCATCGACGCGATTGAGCAGTTCGGGGCGAAGCAACATCGCGAGGTCCTCGCGGTCGCCGTTGAGCGTGAGAATGACGAGCGCGTGGCGGAAATCGATCGTCCGTCCCTTCGCGTCGGTGATGCGCCCCTCTCCGAGTAGCTGCAGAAGGAGCGCGGCAACATCGGGGTGCGCTTTTTCGATCTCGTCGAAGAGCACGACGCTGTACGGGCGGCGACGCACGGGCTCGGTCAGTTGCCCGGGCTCGTCGTGTCCGGCATATCCCGGCGGCGCGCCGATGAGCCGTGCGATGCTATGCGCCTCCCCAAACTCGCCGCCGTCGATGCGCACGATCGCTTCTTCGCTGCCGAAGAGTTCGGCGGCCAAGCGTTTCGCTAACTCGGTTTTGCCGACGCCGCTCGGGCCGTGAAAGAGAAAACTCCCGAGCGGGCGTCGCGGGTCGTGCAAGCCCGCGCGCGCGCGGCGTAGCGCTTCGGCGATCTTCCGCGTTGCTTCGTGCTGCCCGATCACGCGCGCGTCGAGCCGCTCTTCGAGCGCGAGCAGAACGTTCGCGCCATCGTCGGCGATGCTATTCTGCGGGATTCCCGTCCACTTGGTCACGATCGCGGCGATCTCGTCGCGCGTCACGCGTGCGGTCGCGCCGGGTGGCGCTGCGAGCGCCGCCGATGCCGACGCCTCATCGAGCAGATCGATCGCCTTATCGGGCAAGAAACGATCGGCGATATAGCGCGCGGAGAGCGCGACGGCGGCGTCGAGAGCGTCGTCGGTAATGATGACGTGGTGATGCTGTTCGTGCCGCCGGCGTAACCCGGCGAGAATCGCGCGCGCCGCCTCGGGGCTCGGTTCGGCGACGTGGACCGGCTGAAAACGTCGCTCCAGTGCGGCATCCGATTCGATGTACTTGCGATATTCGGCGAAGGTGGTCGCGCCGATGCATTGGAGTTCGCCGCGCGCGAGTTCGGGTTTGATCATCGAACTGACGTCGAGCGCGCCCTCGGCGGCGCCGGCGCCGACGAGGGCGTGCAACTCGTCGATAAAGAGAATGACGTCTCCGCCGCTGCGTTTGAGTTCGTCGAGAATGCGTTTGACGCGCCCCTCGAGTTCGCCGCGGTACTTCGTGCCGGCGACGAGCGCGCCGAGGGTGAGCGCGAGCACGCGTTTTCCGCGAAGCGCCTGCGGAACGTTCCCCGCGTGAATGCGCTGTGCGAGCCCTTCGGCGATCGCCGTCTTTCCGACGCCGGGTTCGCCGACGAGTACCGGATTGTTTTTACTGCGGCGCGAGAGAATCGCGATGACGCGCTCGATTTCGAGATCGCGCCCGATGACGGGATCGAGTTTTTCGCTCCGCGCGAGCGCCGTAAGGTCGCGCGAGAAGCTCTCGAGCGTCGGAGTGCCGCCGCGGAAACGCTTGGCGAGGTCGCCGAGCGGTTCGGCACCGCTGCCGCGATCGTTGGATATCCGCTCGTAGAGCAGCGAACCGGCGACGACGAGCCCCGCGGCGGTCGCCGCCGCACCGAGCCAGCCGAGCGCCGAGCGGGCCGCGGCGGTCGATGCGCGGCACTGGGCGCAGATCGCACGCCCGGTCTCATCGTAGGCAATGGCGGGGCGAGCGGCGCACCGGCGGCAGAGTTCGTTCATCGAGAGGTTCTACCGCCGCCGGAACGCCGCAGTTTCACGGAAGCAAGGCGTAGGTGACGGTCACGCCGGCTTGCACGGCGACCGCCGAGGGAGCGATCTCGGTGGGAGCCGGCATCGGGGCGGACATCGTGGCCGTGGCGAGCCTCACCTGCTGTGGGAAGTAGCGTGGCGTCGCACCATCGATCGAGATCGAGATGATACGGCCGAGGCGCAGGTGCTCTGCAGCGGCGACCGCTTGGGCTTGGGCACGCGCATCGGCCGTAGCCTTCGCGAGCGCGCGTTCGCGCGCGTTATGCTGATCGGCGATCCCGAAGTTGACACCGTAGATGCCGGTCGCACCGTTGCCGATGCTCGCGTCGATCGCTTTGCCGACCAAGTCGAGTTTTTCAACGTGAATGGTAAAGCTGCGATAGAGCGAGTACCCGTAGTGGACGTACGGGTTGACCGTTTTCGGGAGCGGATTCGGCGGCGGATTGTAGCTGAGGTTATACCCGGCGGTACGAAGATCGTTCGCCTCGATGCCGAGCCCTTTCAGCGCGGCGGCAATGCGTTCGTACGCGGCATTATTCCGCGAGGTGACGTCGGTCGCGTTATCCCCGACCGTCGAGATCGTCACCGTGATATCGGCGACGTCGGGCATCTGCGACACGATACCGGTTCCATGCACCGAGATGACCGCGTGAGAGGGGTGGGCACCACCGGCGAGCGCGGGGAGTGGTGCGAGCAAGAAGGCGCAGAGCGCGAAGGCGATGGTTTTCATGCCGACAACGTAGGGCGTCGAGGCGGGCGCCCCCTGCCGCCATGAAGAGAAGCGTGCGACGCCGAATGGGTCGGCAATGGCGATTCTCCTCTGGCTCGTGGTTGGGGCGCTGGTCGCAGCGTTCCTCACACCCTATATTCCCGGCACCGCTCGCAGCCGTCCGCTGGAGATTGCCGTCGGCGTGCTCGGCGGCGTGCTCCTCGGCTGGCTCGGCGCGCTCGTCGCCCACGCGGGGATCGGAGCGCCGAGCATCCGTGACGCCGTCATGGCGTTCCTCGGAGCGGTGCTCGCCCTCAATCTTTTGCGTCGTTTGGGAGCGCGCAAAGCGACGTAGGTCGCTGCAACCAACCGCGTACTCCCGGCATCCTGGGGGAACGGATCGCCGTTTTTGTTTATCGCTCGCCCAAAGTGAGGTTTCTTCCGCTTCATGGCCTACATCATCACCGAACCGTGTATCGGTACGAAAGACAAATCGTGCGTCGACGTCTGCCCGGTCGATTGCATTCATGGTGAGGAGAGCGACGAACAGCTCTATATCGATCCGGAAGTCTGTATCGATTGCGGCGCTTGCGTCTCCGCCTGCCCGGTCGAGGCGATCTTCGCCGATTCCGATGTCCCCGCGAAGTGGGCGAACTACACCGAGATCAACGCGGCATACTTCAAAAAGTAGCGCGCAACCGTTCGCCCCACGAGGGCGGTTGAGCGGGCCGTGGTTCCCGTTCGCGTTACAAATTTATCGAGGATCTACGAGGGAGGGCTCGTCGCGCTTGACGATGTCTCTCTCTCGATTGCCTCGGGCGAGATGCTCGCCTTGCTCGGGCCGAGTGGATGCGGAAAGAGCACGCTGCTCAATCTCATCGGCTGCGTCGATCTCCCCGACCGTGGGAGCGTGGAAATCGACGGAATCTCGACTAACGATCTCGACGACGATGCGCTCACGCGCCTACGGCGCGACCGCGTCGGAACGGTGTTTCAGTTTTTCAACTTGCTGCCGACGCTCGACGTCTTCGAGAACGTCGCGCTTCCCTTGCGCCTTCAGGGGCGATCGCGCGCCGACATAGCGGCGCGGGTCGGAGAATTACTCGAAGCGGTCGGTCTTCCCGAAAAATCACGGGCGATGCCCTCGCAGCTCTCGGGTGGGCAGACGCAGCGCGTCGCCATCGCACGCGCCCTGGTACACGAACCGGCGATTCTTCTTGCCGACGAACCGACGGGCAATCTCGATTCGCAGAGCGGCGAACGAATGCTGGAATTGCTGCGTTCGTTCGCCCGGCGCGGGCAAACGATTTTGATGGTGACGCACTCGGCAGAGGCCGCAGCGGCAGCCGACCGGAGCCTCCACATGCGCGACGGCCGACTCGTACCCGGAACCTAGATGGCGCTCTTTCGCGCATTGGTGCTCGGCTATGCCCGCAACGGCGCGCTGCGGGCGTCCTTTACGCTGATCGCCGTCGCCGTCGGCGTCGCGTCGCTCTTTGCAATCGATCTTGCAAACGCAACGGCGATCGCCTCGTTCGCGCGTAGCGTCAACGTGCTCTCGCCGCATGTGAATCTCCAAATCGTCGGCACCGGGCGAGGATTCGACGAACGCACGATCCTCCGAGTGCAACGCATCCCCGGCGTTCGTGCTGCCGAGCCGATCGTTACCGGGGAGCTTGGCCTGGACGAGCGCGCGGGGCCATTGACGGGCACCGTTCTCAATACCATCGGCGTCGATATCACGCGCACCGCACTCCCTCCAGGGGTTCGGATCGCGGCGACGCCGCGCGTGAATCTCGGCGATTTCATCGACGAAAATGGGGTGCTCGTCAGCGACCGATTCGCAGCTCGCGAAGGGCTTCGCGTCGGCAGTACGCTACGGGCAAGGGCCGACGGCGCGCCGGTGCGCCTCCGCGTGATGGGCCTGATTCCGGCGCGTCGCGTCGGCATCGATGCGTTCGTGGCGTTCGTCGATATTGCAACCGCACAGCAGATCTTTCACGAGGTGGGTCGCCTCGACCGGATCGATCTCGATATCGATCCGGCGCGCCTTTCGGAGGTCCGCGCGGCGCTCGCGCGCGTCCTGCCGCCGGGCACGCAAGCGGTCGCGCCGAAGACGCGCCAGGATCAGGTCGACCGTATGCTTGCGAGTTTTCAAATGAACCTCACCGCACTCGCCTACGTGGCACTCTTGGTCGGCGGCTTTCTCATCTACAACGCGGTGGCGATCTCGGTCGTGCAGCGTCGCAACGACGTAGGAACGCTGCGGGCGCTCGGCGCGAGCCGCTCGCAGATTCTCCGCGTCTTTCTCGGCGAGGGTGCGCTCTACGGTGCGATCGGGTCGGCGCTCGGCCTCGCGCTCGGTGCGTTGCTCGCGCGCTACGCGGTCGCCGCCGTGCAGACGACGGTTTCGACGCTCTATATCGGCTCGCACGCCGACGGCGTGCGGTTTTCGCTCGCGCTCGCGGTGAAGGCCTATAGCGTCGGCGTTGCGATCGCCGTTGCGAGTGCGATAATTCCGGCGTTCGAGGCTTCGCGCACGCAGCCCGCACTCGCGATGCGCGAGCGCGGTGTCAGCGAGCGCGGGATCGGGCGTTTGCTGCCCATTTCGAGCGTCGCGGCCGCAGCGTCGCTCGTGGCGGCGTGGCTCGTCTCGAAGTTGCCCGCCGTCGGCAGCGGCATTCCGCTCTTCGGCTATCTCGCCGGCGCACTCTGTATCGCCGGTATTGCGGCGCTCGCCCCCGCGGGGGTCGTGCTGGCAGCGGCCTCCCTGCGCGCGGTTGCGGGCGAGCGCGCCGTCGGTGGGCTTGCCGTCGGCTTTCTGCGCGGCTCGCCGCGGCGCTATGCCGTTGCCGTGGCGACGCTCGCGACCGCGGTCGGCATGATGCTCTCGATCGGCATCCTGGTCGCCTCTTTTCGCACGACGGTCGCGCAGTGGGCGTACTCGGCATTACCGGCCGATCTCTACATCACTCCGCTGGGAGCGACCGATGCGTCCTCGCGTGGGGGCTTCCCCGGTGCGGTCGCAGAGAAAATCGCCGCGATTCCCGGCGTGCGCGCGGTCGATACGATTCGCGGCTTCTCGGTGGTCGTTCGCGGGGACCTCGCCGAACTCGGCGCGACGAATCTCGCTTCATTTACGAATCGCCGGAAGCTGCCGTTCATCGATGCACCGCCGCCTCAGCGGCTCGGCGCACTGATGCACGGGCGCGATACCGTTGCGATTAGCGAGCCCTTTGCCGTGCATTTCGGCATGCACGTCGGCGATACGTTTCATCTCGATACGCCCTCGGGGCGAACGGCAGTGCGCGTCGTCGCCATCTACAACGATTATTCCACCGGCGGCGGGACGTTTATGATGGACCGAGCGACGTTCAGGCGCTTGTATAAAGACGATACGCTCGATTCACTCGCGGTCTACGCGCGCGCGGGAGTATCGCTCGATCGGCTGCGCGGACGCATCACCTCCGCCTTGCTGCCCGTGCACGCACGGATCGAAAGCAATCGCGAACTCCGCGGTTTTGCGCTCGGCGTCTTCGACCGCACCTTCGCCATTACGGGTGCGCTCTACGCCATCGGTACGCTGGTGACGATTTTGGGAACGATCGGAACCCTCGTGGCGCTCGTCATCGAGCGCCGCCGCGAGATCGCACTCGCCCGCTATCTCGGGCTCACGCGCAACGGCGTCCTGCGGAGCGTGCTCCTTCAAGCCTTGGCGATCGGGGTGGTTGCGGCGATCCTCGGAA
The DNA here is from genome assembly GCA_021781095.1 of bacterium. The sequence continues at coordinate 4,151 of JAJXXM010000121.1, read as the reverse complement.
CCATCTTGGGCCTGCTTCTCGGGCGCGATCTCATCTTCGTTATCAATCGCCAGAGTTTTGGCTGGCTGATCGGATGGAACGCTCCGCTGGAGCTCGTGTTGCAGTCGATCTTCCTGGTTCTGGGGATCGCGCTCGTCGCGGCGCTCTATCCGGCAAAACTCGCCGCCGATATTCGCACGCTTGAGGCGCTCCGCGTTGAATAGAGTCGCGCGCATCCTCCGCCCGGCCGCGGCGATCCTTGCGCTGCTTGCGATGCAGCTCGGCATGGCGCTCGGAGCGCAATCGTGGCGCATCGCGCGGGCCCCCTATCGATACGTCTTTCCGCGCGACCATTTCGCGCACGATGCCTATCGCACGGAGTGGTGGTATTTTACCGGACAACTGCGAGGGAGCGACGGCCGACGATATGGATTCGAACTGACGTTCTTCCGCATCGGCATACGTCCGCATCCGTATCGGGTCGAGCCGGGCGCGAGTGCGTGGCGCGCTGCGCAGCTCTATTCCGCGCACTTTGCGATCACCGATATCTCGGACCGGAAATTCTTTTATGCTGAAACGCTCGCGCGCGACGCGCTCGGGCAAGGGTATGCATCGCAACGTCGGCTCCTCGTGCGGGTGAATGGATGGTCGCTTCGCGGAAATGCGGCGACCGAACCGACGATGCATCTTCACGCCTCTGCGCATGGAAATGCGATCGACCTGAGCGTGGTTCCCGAGAAACCGCCCGCAATCGAAGGGCCGGGTGGAATCTCTCGCAAGGGCCCCTGCCCGAGTTGTGCCTCACACTACTATTCGTTCACGCGCCTGCGTGCCTCGGGAACGCTGCGCGTGAACGGACGTCGCGAAGCGGTTCGCGGTGTCGCTTGGATGGATCACGAATACGGGTCCGACGAACTCTCGCCGGCGCAGGTTGGTTGGGATTGGTTTTCGATCCAGCTCTCCGACCGTCGGGAGATCATGCTCTATCGCTTACGCGAAAAGGGCGGTGCGACGACGCCGCAATCTTCGGGAACGATCGTAGCGCGCGACGGCCGCCCCACGTACCTCTCGCTCCGCAAATTTCACATCACGGCGACCGGGACGTGGAGAAGCCCGCACACGCACGCGCTCTACCCGTCGGGCTGGATCGTTCGCGTGGCCAGTATTTCCGAGCCATTGCGCTTGGTTCCGGTGCTCGACGATCAGGAGCTTGCGAGCGTCGGTACGACGTACTGGGAGGGTGCGGTGCGCGTCTTCGATGCACGTAACGGCCGTCCGCTCGGGCGCGGCTATGTCGAGCTCACCGGGTACGCGGGCGCAATCTCCCTCTAACTCGCCCGGCGCGGGCGGATTTTTTGAACGAGGTTGCGAAATGTCGGGCTCGTTATGACGACAGCAGTTACGCTCTCGGGCGCTCATTTGGGGCTGTTTATGGCCCTGGCGCCGCTCACCATCGGGCTGATCATCTACGTGGTCGCTTACATGGCAAAACGCGGTGAAGGTTCGATCGTGCCGCCGCTCGGCCAGACCTTTGCCTGCGCGAAGTGCGGAAAGCGAAGCGTTCGCGAGCACATGGTGCCCGCCAGTTTCGAAGGCGCGGTCGCCTGGTATTGCAGCCGCTGCGCCGCGGATTCTACCAGCCGCGCGTCCTAATGCGGTGAATCGCGCCGAGAACGTAGGGAATTTCTAACACCCCGAATCGTTCTTCCGCGCCGATCGCCATCACGTAGCGTTGCGCCGAACCGGGTCCGTGCATGAGCACGACGATGCGATACGTTCCCGGCGAGAGCCGAAGGTTCTCCGGCGGCGATGATAGATAATCGATGCGCGAAAAGGGCTCGTAAAACCGTTGCTCGCGCGCGAGCGTCGCGCGCGCGACGACGGCGCCCGAGGCGTCGGTCATAAGCGCTACCGGACGTGCCGGATTTGCAGCGTCGGCTTTTTCGATAAGAAGGTTCCAGGGCACCGTCGCGGCGCGCCGTAGCGTGAAGCGATAGCTGTCATGTTGCCCCGGCGCGAGCCGGCCGTAGAACGCCCACGATTTCGTCGGATCCGTAATGTGAATCGCGCGCGCGCCGTCGCGCGGCGAACAGGCGAAGCGCGGGTCGTGCGCGCAGGCGCGCTGGGCCCCGATATAACCGGAGCCCAGCCACGCGAGAAGGAGGAGCAGTGCGAGCCCGACGGCTCGTAATATCCTCCGGCGAGTCATCTACTTCTTGCGCGCCATGATTTTGGCGAGCATGTTCGGAACGCCCTTGATCGGCACGAGGTGCGGATAGCGCGGGCCTCCGGTGTAGTTGACGTTGACCGTGTTGAAGTAGCCGTCCGATTCCACGAGGAGCGAGATCGGCTGCTTGTTTTTCTCGGCACGAACGAGCGCGCGCGTGAGGACTTTGCCCGAGAAGGCGCGTCCGTCGACGGCGACGATTTTTTCGTGCGGCGAGAGCATCGCCGTCCAGGAGGGCGACCCGCGGCGCACGTCGCCGATACCGCCATTCATCGCCAGGCGAACGCCGAGCGAGTACCAGGCGTCGACGTAGTGACGGAGCACTTCGTCGGCCTGGATGAACGTATTCGGCTTCGCGGTGTACACCAGCTTGAATCCGGTGCGCGCGAGCGCATCGGGAGGCTGAACGGCGACCGAGTAGACGTACTTCTGGAAGAAGGCGTGCCAGTTATACGGCACGACCTTGTTGAGCAGCGCCTCGATCTGTTCGCGATTGTAGAGCTTGGTGATCGGCCCGGTGTTCGGCGGCCCGGCATACAGATGCAGGAACGTGTCGAGCGATTTCGTTCCGTGCGATTTTTCACGGATGATCGAATCGACATCGAGCCAGAGCAACTCGCCCTCGGTATAGAAATCGCCGGCGGTACGGCGCAGCGAGGTGTAATCGCCGTAGGACTGATAGAGATAGGGTGCCGAGGTCGTGAGATCGATGATCGGGCGATAGTCGCGCCCGGGTTCGTTCGCCATGCTCGCATAGATGCTCGCGAGATATTCTGGGTACTCCGACGCCTTGCGAATGCCCATGCGGAACGAGAGCAAGTCGCCGAGGTACTGGTTCATGCCTTCGTAGACCCAGAGCAATTCGGTGCGCTCGGGGATCTGGAAGTTCGGCTGATAGAGATCGAAGGGGCGACGATACTTGCCGTTCCACGAATGGGAGAACTCGTGCGTGAGGAGATCGCCCGCCGCGAGCTGTTCCATCGGATTGGTCATGAAATCTTCGGGCGCGCGGTCGTCGCTCGATTGGTGATGTTCGATGCCTTGGAAACCGATTTTATTGCTCAGCGTCAGCAACGAGTGGTAGACGAACCAATGGCGCGCGCCGTAGAGCGCGAGCGCCTGGGGCGTCATGCGTTTGTATTCTTTGATGAGTTTGCTCGAAAAATCGAGATCTTCGGGATGGTCGGCAAACGCGTCGAGCACCTGTTTGGCGGTGCCGTGCTGCCAGAGGACGATCTTGCGAACGTATTGTCCCATATCCAGCGGCGTGTCGACCAAGAAGGCCAGCGTCACGGGCTTAAAGTCGATCTGCTGTCCCGCTCGCGATGCGACCGGCATCGAGCTGCCGTAGTGCCAGCCCGGCGGAAGAATGACCGAAGATTTGACGATGACGTCGCGATTGTTCGTGTCGTTCTGGTAGAGCAGATCGCGGTTCCAGTTCACGATGGCGAGCTTGCTCGTTCCCATGACGTCGCCCGGCGAGTTCAGGATTTCGCGGAACGTGACGTCCACCGCGTTCGCTCCCGCCGGAACGGCAATGTGGAACGCGTACATATTCACGAGGTCGCGGCGCCACGGCACCTTATGGCCGTTCACGCGGACCGAGAGCATATCGAGATCGCCGATCGGGCCGGTGGGGCCGTGTTCGCCGGGTATCCACTTCGGATAGACGATCGTGAAATTGCCCGGGCTTGCGGGAATATGCAGGTGGGCGATCATGATGCCGCGCGGGGCTTCGCGCGCATCGAGCAACAGGGTTTCCGGGTTGCTCGCAGTTGCGAGCGATGGAACCAATTGCGGAGTCGCTGCGGCGCCAATATGCGGTGCGAGCGTGATACACGCAGCAACCGCGAGCGCCGTCATCGTTCGACGGATCATTCGTTCTCCTTCGTTTCGTTGAGTTTTAGAGCGGGACGACGTAGCAAAAAGTCGTGCCGGTTAGACC
>JAJXXM010000105.1 GCA_021781095.1 bacterium | reverse complement strand
AGGCCGACGATCTGGGTTTCAGTAAAACGTGACTTTCTCAAGGCAGTTCCTTTCGGGACCAAGGCCCCTGGATTTCTGCCTCGAAAAGCGGACTACTTTATTGGGCACCCGTCATCGACGGTATCCTCACCAACCGCGATTGCCTGAATATCCAGCGACCGCCAGTCACATCATGGTTCACCAGCGGCCGGCGCAATTCCATGCGGTCGTAAGAGCTCTCTATAAAAGAGCGTTGGAAGAACCTTCACTCCATTCCCGGCATCTTCGACACTCGGGTGTGTATTGCGAATGGCGGGTGAAACGAAGCAGACGTGAGCTGAAGCGCCATTGTGTTCGAGAACCGCGATGGCTTCGGAGTCAGCATTGCCATTTATTGCTCTATCCGTCCACTTCATGCTCCACAGTTGGGTAATCCATCTGTCGCCGTATTTGTGGCGATATCCCGCCGTGACTTTCCTCCGCAACAATCACGCGTTTCCAGAACGGTTGCAGGGTGTTCCAAATCTCATCAATCGTTGCATCCGATCCTATTTTTGGAAGATCGAAGCTCAAGTCGTACTCCTTCGCTCCCTTCATAATGTCGTACATCAATGAATCGCGGTACTGTTCCGTGTACTCGTACTGCGAGTTATATGCCTCCGTTCGCTCTTCATCCGTTGTTGCACTCGCGAAGCGCTCGGACCAATTTGGGTTGTAGGCTTGGTTTTTCACGACTCTCCTAATTAGCAGCGAATCTCTGATCACTATGGGCTCGAACCGGCCGCGCCTTGATTGGTCGTTCACCTTTCTTGTAGACGATGATTTCGCCTTTAGCTTTCATATCGACAAGTTCGTGCGGATAGAGTAACGGTCGTCCGGCTTCGCTCGTTGCCTGCGAGCTTCTGCCGGTACTATCGCGATGCATGCTCTCGGCCCAGCGCGTGGTCTGCCCGCAGGTATCTGAGGCGAGTTGCTGCGTTGCCGTATCGACCGCTGGGAAGAACACGCGGACATCGCACATCCCGCTCACCGTTTCATTCGCCCCGTAGGTATCGCGAATCTGCGCGAGCGATTGCGCGAGGAGTACGGCATGAATCCAGTACTTGCGCATCGTTGCGAGCTGCTGGGCGATGATCGGCGCGCGAAGCAGCGGAAACTCGTCGATCATCAGGAGGATGCGTTGCTCCCCCTTGCGCGGAAGCTGGCTCGTTAAGTCATGCAAGAAGCGCGTCAACACCATGCGCATCAACGGATTGAGCGACGCCTGGTCTTTTTCGCGAACCACCAGGTAGAGCGTCGTAGGCTCGCGGCGCAGATCCTCGGGCGCGACATCGGATGCCCCGGTCGCCCGCGCGACGTCGTCGGTCCGGAAGAGTTCGAGCCGATCGTTCAACGACGCAACAAACGGCGAGCGTTGCTTATCGGTCATACGGGCGAACTCCGCGCCCGTTTCCTGGACGTAGAGAATCTCTGATTTCAAGAGCGCGTCACACATGTCGCCCTCGCTTTTCCAAGCGGGGTCAACAACGAAGCGCGCCGCTGCCTCGAGCGTCGGCTTGCCAAGCTCGATCACGTGCGCGGTAACGGCTGTCGCAAGCGCCAAAGCACGGCTCTCGAAGAAGCGCGCGTCGCTGCTCATCTCGCTGACGTCGCGATCAAAAAAGTACGACGCGAGCACGGCGCGGACGGCGTCGACATTGCCGACCGCGATGCCGGCGAGCGGATTAAAGCGAGCGTAGCGAGGCTTCCTCCCGAGGATATCTTCGACCCGCGATGAGATCGACGATTCCGCAATCGGCGCTCGGGGATCGAAGATAAACACGCGCGTGGTCGTTGCGCGCGCTTTCGCAGTCAAACCCGTGAGTTCGTCGGCGGGATCGAAGACGATCGCGCTCTCGTAAAGCCAGGTTTTGACCAGCGTCGGGCGCGCGATGCCATCCGTCTTACCTTCCCCCGGGGGACCGAGCGCGAGCACGTTCTGGGTATCGTTATGCACGAGCAGCGCCCCCAGGCGCCCGAAGAGCGCTTTCCGCTGTCCGAGCACGACGCCGTACTCCGCGTGCGAGAGCGCCGATCGGCGGATGTCGCGCGCGCTCGCCCATGCCGCCGCACCGTGCAGGTCGGAGTTCCGGCGATCGCGCGTCCAAAGAATCGAGAGCACGATGAAGAGCACGAACGCACCGCCAGCCTCCCACGGCAGACGCCCTCGCTCGGCGGCGAACGCCGCGCGTGCCCACGGCCTTTCGTTCGGGCGCGGCAGCATCCACGGCTGATCCGTAAGCACGCCCGCGAAGTTCGGCTGGAGATCGTAGGTGAACATCCACCCGTACGAAGCCCAAGGCGCATAGATCTTGCCAATAACTGGCTGCCCGAGGACGGCCGCGTACCCCGTCTTGCGCGCGATGTTCTGCGTCTCGCAACTCAGCATCACCAGAAAAATCACGACCGCAACCACCAGCGCGAGGAGCGCTCCGCGGCCGTCCTTTGGTGCGGTTACCTGCTTGGCCATCTAGCGTTCCCATCCATCGTCGTCACGCGCGTTCTCCACCTCTCTCGTTATCGAACGTGAGTTCGATGTTCGTGCTTCTTCGACCTCGCGGAGCAGCTCGGCGTCGCGCCCCTCGGCGCGGATCGTCAGCCCGCGATCGAGTGCCGCAGCCATCGCCTCGCGCTTGAATGCCTCGCTACCGCTCACGGTGAGCTCCTGCCACCCCTTCACCTCCGCGAGGTCGAGCATGCCGCGAATCTCCATCGTGTTGCCCGCTTGCGCCACGATCTCGCTCCCGCGATCCTCAAACCGCCCGCGCGCATTCTCGAACGCCAGCCCGTCCTGCGTCCGCTCGATCCGCCAGAAGCGCGCCAGCCGCGACCCCTCCATCTCCCGGGCGTACGCCTCCGTAAGCACCTGCTCGCGCCAGCGCTGCCACCCCGGCACCTCGGGCGCCCCAATGCGCGGGCGCACATCGACCTCGGGCTCGGGCGCGCGCGCGGCGGCCCGCCGTCGCCCCTCCTCCCGCTGCGCCTGCTCGACCCGCCGCTCCTCGTCGTGCAAACGCTCGCGCTCGGCGTTGCGCGCGCGCGCCGCGCGGCGGTCGTCGCCGGCATGCGAACGGCGCCCGCCCCGCTCCATCTGCGTGGCCACCGGCCCTTGCTTGGGCTCGGGCTCGCGATCGATTCCACGCTGGGCATAGCTGCGATGGTCGACCCGCTCGGCGACGCGAGCGCGCTCGAGCGCCCGATTGAGGTGCTGCTCCCAGGATGATCGCCACTCCTCAAGCACGCCCCGATCGTTCCAACTCCGCTCCTTACCGGCGAACCCCTCGAGGGTGATCGTTCGCGTGGTGAGGAGGATATGGGCGTGGACGTTGCGCTCATCGCCGCCTTGATGCGCGGCATGGATCGCGATGTCGGCGACCATCCCACGCGCGACGAGCTGCTCGCCTACCCAGCCGTGGAGCAGCTCCCGCTGGGCGGCGAGCGCAAGCTCGTGCGGGAGACTCACTTGGATCTCCCGCGCGACCTGCGCATCCTTGCGCTTCTCCGCCTTTTCCACCGCGTTCCACAGCCGCTCGCGCTCCTGTCCCCAGGCCGGAGCGCTCGCCGGCGCCAGGATGCTGCGGTCGAGCACGTCGCCACGGCGGCGGTAATCAAAAACCTCGCCGGTGCGCTCGTCGACGAGCCGCTCGCCGGAGCGGTAGGCCGCAGCGCCGGTGGCACTGCGGCCCTCACTTCGAGAGATCAGCTTGGCCGAAAGCCGGTACGTCGCCATGCCGGATTCCTTCGACCAAGCGCGACATTGCCCTGCAATGTATAAGCGCGCACTTCTAGCGCCAGTGAGGCGCATCGCTCCTCGCCTCCGGCTCGTCACGATCCCACCAGTAGTGCCCTTGACCGTCGACGCGGCGTCCGTGCTAGACTGGCAGCAGTATGGCCGACGATACACTCGATGCACTCAAGAAAAAGCGCGATCAGCTCAACGCCAGAATCGCCAAACTCAATGCCCGCAAAGCCGCAGAATCCCGCCGCATCGAGACGCGCCGCAAGATCGTCGCCGGTGCCCTCCTGCTCGCTGCGGTCGCCGCCGATCGTCACGCCGAAAAACCGGTCGGAATCGCGCGCTGGTGGGATGCGCAGCTCCCGCACCTCAAACGCCCGCAAGATCGCGCCCTCTTCGACGTCGCTCCCACGACCGAGCGCTCGTGAGCGCCGCCACGCAGGCCGCGACCCAGACCGCTCATGCCACCTGGGCGCTCTTTGGCGCAACGGCGGCGCTCGTTATTATTACCGGGCTCGCGGTGCTCTTTGGGAAACGCGCGGCCGACAGCGCCACGAAAACCTATCGCCTCGAAGCCGAGCCCGTTCTGGTGATAACGCAATCTTGGTCTGACAACATCGCTGAAGATCTTTACGTGATTGCGGGGAATCCAGCGTTAGTCAACGGCCTCGTCTTGCGGGAAAAACAAACCGGCGACTTGCCTGGGCCGCGCTTCCCAGGCTTCGCAAGCACCGGACCCACCATGGTCACCTCCGAACAAACCATACCGTGGAAGCACCTCTCGCTCGCGATTCACAATGCCGGACGTTCGCCGGCCGTCCAAGTCGAGGTCGACGTTGAGGTCACCTGTGGGGCGTTGCAGACACCGGGCACGACCATGGTTGGCTTCGAGGCCGATGCCGACGCGGGACCCAGTGATGAACTCGCGTCCTCGGGCTGGATCTCGGGCATCCAACGCGGAAGCGGCGTGATCCGCCTCCCGGCCATCGCACCGCAATCGACCGTCTCCGTACGGATCGAGAACTACCTCGGCACCGACGTGCAGCTGCATCCTCGCCCGCAGGGGCGGCAAGTTGATTGGCTCGATGACCGCCGAGCTCACCGCACCATTGCAGTCGTCGTTGCCGACGCACCATATCGCATCAACGCGAATATCTAGCGCGCGCTCGTCCCCATCGCGCTGTCACAGCATCGTCCCCCGATCGCCGAGAGAGGGGCTGATAAACCCAACATAGCTGGGTTACACTACACCGTGCCGCAGCGCTGCTACGGGAAATTTCACGTCTGGGTCTACACCCGCAACAAACGCGGGCATCGGCCGCATGTCCACGTGCTCCTCGGCGACGGCAAGATCTCGATCTACATCGATGGCCCGATCGAAGTCCGCGCGGTCGATGGCTTGAGCAAGGCCGAGGCCCGCAAAGCCGTAGAACTGGTGGGCGAGCACGCGGACGAGCTTCTAGCCCTTTGGAGGCGCTACCATGGCGAAAATCCTTCCCCTCACCGAAATGAGGCCTACGCTGCCGCTACACGGGCCGGAAAAGCCGCGAAAACGGCTCCGACGGCCGTTGTGCGCGCCTCGGTCCACCCGCTCCATGCCACCGCTGCGCTCGGGCTCAGTCTGGAGCTGCGCAACGGGGCCTCCGTAACGATCCCGGTGAGCGAGATTGCCGAGCTGGCGGCGCAGCCTTCGGCGGGGCTCGGAGCGGTTGAAATCGATCCGCTCGGTGAGGGGTTGCTCTGGCCGGCACTCGACGTCGGGATATCGGCCCCCGAGCTACTTGAGGACTTCTTCGGCTACGTGACGCGGGCAAAGATCGCTCGCGCCGGCGGAAGCCGGTCTACTCCAGGAAAGGCAGCCGCTGCTCGGCAGAATGGCCGCAAGGGTGGCCGCAAAAAACGCACTCCCACATAAAAAAGGCGCCGTCGCCTCTCCCAAAATACGACTCGCCATTCAAGCGGCGACCGATTGACGAGTACTTGGAGTCGAATCTCAGGGGCAATTATGGGGCATCGGGAATAGCACCCAAGCGCGGTTCGCTGCTTTCTTTGCGCCGATGAAGTCGCCCGAGTGTTCTTTTAGGTAGGAGAGTCCCGCTTCTGCTGTCGCGATACGCGCATTGGCGCCACTAGCAACGCAGTGACGCATGAAGCGACTCCGAATAAGGTGGAGCGCCGACGTTGTTGTCCGGAGCTCTCGCAGCGCTCTCGCATAGTGCCCTCCTTCGGTCGCCCGGTCTGCCGCGCCCCAACTCGATTGAACCTTGATGATCGCGGGTGCATCGGTTCCGAACGCAGCATCACATCCGCCTCCGGCAATGGCAGAAACGGGCGCTAGGGCAACGATGAAAGCAATGAGCGGGATTTTCGCAGTGAACGAATTCATCTATAAAAAAATTCTTCAACGCGCGAACGCCCACATACTCCGTGCAAATGAAATCTACGAGCCCGAACCGTCACTGTGTATCCACGCGGTGCTGCGCGCGATCGCCGCGTCGACCTCGGCGTCGGTAACGTCGACGCGGCCTTTGGTTTTTCGCACGGCTTACGCCGCGTCGATGGTAATGAGGCCGATAGTTGTCGCTGCGGGGATTGCTTCCCCATCGTTGCGCGCGTCTTCGAGCCAGAGGCGCACGCTTTCGGCAACGCTCTCGCGGGCTGCATCGAGCGTATCACCAGAGCCGGCCACCCCGGGGAGTTCGGGAACGTAGGCCCAGATGGTTGCGTCAGGTGCGCGTTCGAAAACCGCTTGGTATGTCATCGTAAACCTGCCTGTTTGAGAATCGAGAGAAGGGTGCCGGGTGCCACGTCGCGGTTGAGTCCGTGGACGGGAATCACCACGCGGCCGGGCAGTGTCGGGTGCTTGTAAATATGATGGCTCCCGGTGACGCGGTGCAGCGTCCATCCAGCTTGTTCGATAGCGCGAAGAAGGTCTTTGGCTTTCACGTCGTCGCCTATTTTAACCCAAGCCGGTTCGATGGTCGATTCGTTCTCTATAAAAATCGCCTTGGTGCCCGCAAAGCCTTTACCGAGCCTCGGCCGTGAGCCCTCCTGGTCGCCGCACCGCGCTCGGGGGTAGGCGGGAGCGGTCGAGGGGGCTTCGGCGGCGCGCGGAGGCCGAAAAGGGAGCCGAGCGGGAGGCAGGCGGTGTGCGGCGTCGGGGTCGCACCCGCAAGAGCGCATCCGAGGCAAGGGCGGGCTCGGCCCGAGCGAGCGGAAGCGAGCGTCCCTTGCCCGGTGCGCTAGGGTGCGCGACTCCCCGACGACCGCACTGACGTCGACCGCGCCCTCAGCCGGAGCGGTTGATTTAACTGGCTGAGGCTTTGCCTCAGCCTACCGATTTAGGCTTTTTCGCGTTAGATCGTTAATAAGAAGTGTTAGCGCCTGTTACAGACTAAATTAGCAAGCTTAAAGCCTTTGTTTTTGGCCTTTTCGCTGCGCCTCGGTGGGCGAAACCACGTATTTCGGTGGGCGAAACCACGTGTCGCCGGTGGGCGAAACCACGTATTTCGGTGGGTAATCTCACGTTTTGAAAGCCCGCTTCTTCAGCAGCCCGCCGGTGGATGGTGGGCGATAACACGTTTCGGATAGCTTTACTAATTAAATCGTTCTAGTGATATAGCGTTAAGACGTCATAGCGTCCAAGCAGTCCAACGTTGGGGCTCTAATGCGCTGGCGCCCTCTAGCGCTAAGACGTCTTAGTGTGTTACGCTACCTCAATGGAAATCATCGCAGTCGCGAACCAAAAAGGCGGCGTCGCCAAAACCAACGTCACCGGAAATCTCGCCGCAGAGTTCGCTGTCCTCGGGCACCGGGTCATCGCAGTCGACATCGATCCGCAAGCAACGCTCACAACGTGGCTCACGGGACGCACAGCGGCTGCCGGTACCGCCGACGTCTTGCTTGGCGAAGCAGAACCTACTGAGGTCGCCCTACACGTGCCAGCATTCAACGTGCGCCTTTGGGCTGCGGTTCCGGATCGTCTCCGTTTAGCCGAAAGAACGCTTAGCGCACAAGTTGGTTCAGAGCGCGTGCTCGGCAAGGCGCTACGAAAACTTGAATCGGTAGATATTGTCATCATCGACTGCCCACCATCGATGGGTATCCTCACTGCATCTGCCCTCGTCGCAGCATCTTCAGGCGTGATCATTCCGCTCGCTGCGGCGCCTGAAGCACTCGACGGCTACGTGCAAGTCTCTGCAAACTTGCAACGCCTTCGCGACGCGCTTGATCTGCCATTGCCGATCATTGCCGTTGTTCCGACGCGGTTTGATCACCGCCTACGGATCGCTCGCGACGTCCTGGACGCCGCAAAGACGTTGTGCAACGGCACACTCACTTCGCCTATTCGAGAGAACGTTGCGTTGCGCGAACTTTTTGGACACCGTCAGTCGATTCGTACATATCGGCCAGACTCAACGGGAGCCGCCGATTACGCAACCTTAGCCAGCGAGGTATTAGAACGTGTCTAAGGGTGGTCGTGCGATCGGCGATCTTGCCAGCATCCTCGGTGGCCCAGTTACGACTCTCGCACCAGTTGAAAAGGCCCGCCATAGTCAGCCTGTTCCTGACACAAAACCCGCGGTGAAACTAACGGCGTCCGAAACGCAGCCGCGCCTTCTTGAGGAGTCTGCAGAACGCTCTGATCGGATTACTGCCATTTTGCCGATATCGTTGCTTTCGCAAGTCGAAACGCGCGTCGCCTCGCTGCGGCGGAAGAAGAAGGTCAGCGTCAGCGGCTATATCGAAGCCGCCTTACGCGAGCTGCTCGCGACTGGTGAGCACGATATCGAAGTGCTCGAAAAACACCGAATCCGCGCTCGTCGCATCGTTGCAAGGATTAGGTAATGGATCCTGGGGACTTGGCTGACATCCAAGCACGCATACGCAAACTTGCAGCTTTAAGTGCTAGCAAACGATCTGAGGAAACAGCGCCTTCGATAACCTCTCTGGCCCCCATTCGGCATCCGCAACAAGATTTTTTCCTGGCGCAAACCTTCGACGCTGCACTGAAAGATGACTCCGCGTCGATGGAGCATCCGATGTTCTCGCTATCAAAAAGCCCGGATCTCGGCATCCGGATTTACGAACATCGCGGGAACAGCATCACGATCACACCTAGTGCGAACGGACTCGCGACCATCTGGGACAAAGACATCTTGCTCTTCACAATTTCGACGTTGATCGAAGCGCAGAACCGCGGCTTGCCGATTAGTCGAAAGGTGCGACTTCGCGCCCGCGACCTGCTAGTGTACTGCAATCGCGGCGTCAGCGGAGCGGAATACGACGGCCTCGTGAAAGCCTTCGAGCGGCTCGCCGGCACTCGCATTAAGACCGACATCACGACGGGAAAGAAGCGTCATCGCCAGGGCTTCGGACTGATCGAGACGTGGTCGATCATCGAACGGACGTCGAGCAATCGAATGTCCTGTATCGAGCTGACGCTCTCGGAGTGGCTCTACAACGCTGTAGTTTCAACCGAGGTGTTGACGCTTTCACGCGACTATTTCCGACTAAGGAAGGGCCTTGAACGGCGGCTCTATGAGCTCGCGCGCAAGCATTGCGGCCTTCAAGCAAAATTTGCGATCAGGCTCGATACACTACTGAAGAAGTCGGGGGCAACCTGTTCGCTCAAAGAATTTCGCCGGCAGATCAAAGAAGTTGTGAAATCAAACGCCCTGCCTGATTATTCCCTCGAATTTAATCCAGACTCCGATCTCGTCACGATTTGGACGAAGGACGGGGGGAAGCGTCTGCGACGCATGATTGAGGAAGCGCAGATTCGTGGTATCAAGACGCTCGATGGGATTCTTGCCTAAAACACGACGCAATTAGGGTGGGAGGAGCGCTAGAAGAAGCGTTCGCCCTGCGCGCGTGCTTGGTAGGCGTGCTGGAGGGCGATCTCGTAGCGCAGACTGCCCGGGGCGGCGCCGCTGCCGTCGAGCCCACCGCGTGCCGCTTCGTGGAGCGCCCGCTGCTCGCTCTCGGGGAGCGCGGCGATCGCGGCGTGCAGGGCAGCGAACCGTGCCGCGACCGCCGTGCGCTGTGCCGCGACTTCGCGGCGCAGTTGCCCGTGCTCGTTGTAGTGCTCGGGGCAGAACCAGCGGACGACCAGCGGCCAGCCGGGATCGTCCCAGGCCGGGCGGACGTCGGTCTCGGCGCAGAGTTCGCAGCGTCCGCGGCGGAGCTTGCCGCGCGCGAGGTAGACGGCGAGCGTGCTGCGGGCGTGGCGCAGGGCGCGCTGGGTGGCGGAGAAGGTGCGTTGCCGTTCGCGTGCGGCCAGGGTCGTGCGATGGCGGGCGCGGTAGGCGGCTTGGGCGGCGGTCGCGCAGGGGCGGCAGCGGCGGTCGTAGGGGCTGCGGGGGCGGGTGCAGCCGTGGGTGGAGCAGCTCCGTGTCACGGGTCAACAGTTTTTCGGGCAGGAGAAGAAGTCCTCGGTTCCTCCTACCGAGAATTCTTATTCTCCCAAGACTCCCCCCGCACCACGGCGAACCCCGCAGCGATGCGCGCCCCCCAGCACCTCCCCGCCACCGGCATCACCGGCAATGCCGGCACTGCCGCCGGCAGCGCCGCCCACCCCGCCGACGACGCCCTCGTCGCGCTCTGGCTCCACGGACGCCCGCCGAGCACGATCCGCGCCTACGCTGCGGGCGCCGCCGCCCTGCGCGCCTTCCTCGCCCCGCTCCCGCTCGCCGCCACGACGCTGGCCACCCTCCAAGCCTTCAGCGACACTCTCGCCGGTAGCCCCGCCTACCGCCGCCGCCAGCTCGCGGCAATAAAAAGCCTGCTGCACTTCGGGCAGCGCGTCGGCGCTATGCGTATCGACGTCGGCGCCGCCCTGCAGCTCCCCCGCGTCCCCGCGCGTGCCGCCGAGCGCGTGCTCACCGAAGCAGAAGTCGAAAAACTCCTCGCCGCCGTCGACGGCCGCGATCGCGCCCTGCTGCGCGTGCTCTACGCCTCGGGCGCCCGCGTCGCCGAGCTCGTCGGGCTCACCGCCGGCGCCTGCGTGCCCGATCCGCGCGGCGGCGGCGCGATCACCCTGCACGGCAAGCGCGGCAGCCGTACCGTGCGGTTAGGGCCAAGGGCCTGGGCTGCACTCGAACAGTTACGGCAGGAGAAGCCCCCCGAAGCCCCGGTGCTGGGGATCGGGATCGAACGCGTACGCCAAATCCTCGCCCGCGCCGCCACGCGCGCGGGGCTGCAGAAAAAGCCCTCGCCGCATTGGCTGCGCCACAGCCACGGCACCCACGCCCACCGCGCCGGCGCCTCAGCCGCGCTCATCCGCGATACCCTCGGGCACGCCTCCATCGCCACCACCGATACCTATCTGCGCGCGAGCC
This sequence comes from bacterium, assembly GCA_021781095.1. The sequence continues at coordinate 933 of JAJXXM010000105.1, read as the reverse complement.
CCGATGACGGTAGCGCGCTCTGGTTGGAATAACCGTAGCGATAACTTTGCAGAGCAGCAGGAGCGTTTGCTGCCCGGCAATAATCAACGCCGCGACGACGGAGAATAACCGTCGGCTCGAGGTCGTCTTGACTCGACTTTTTCCCGGAGAATTCAGCTAATGCACAATGATATCCTGACGCTAAACGACGACCTGCTTGACATCTCGGACCTCGAAAAACGAATCGAGATGTCAATTTTGGCGCCCAACGCGGCCATTAGATGCACTATTAACTGGTCCGGTCCAGGGCCATGCCAGTCGTTTTGGGGCATATGTCCACTAAATCACGTTCGACCACCAGTGTAACACGACAACTCGCTTTTCAGGCAGCGGAAATTGTCAACGGTTTGCCTGATGATCGCTGCTTACGCCAGTTCGAGAGCAGCGATGGGTAAATGCGCTCGCGCCGACACAGCGCGGCCCTCTCGATGGCCGATGCGCCGTCGTAGGCATCGGGGATGCGCGCCTTCTCCGCGGCAGTAAAGCGGCGGCGAGTTGCCTTCGCCAGCACCTCGGGGTGGCCTGACCTCAGTTTCGTGGACACCATGATAGGCCTCAAGGGGAGGCCGGGAAAAATGGTGCCCCATGGCAGACCAACGGCGGAAATTCCCGCGTGAGTTGAAGATCGAGGCGGTACGCCGCGTTATCGACAGTGGTGAGACCGCGGCGGAGGTTGCGCGGTCGATCGGTATAGATCCGAGCCTTTTGTATGGGTGGATGCGCCGGCTCAAGGCTGAGGACAAAGAAGCGTTTCGTGGCAATGGGAAGCTCACCGCTCAAGATGAGGAGATTCGTCGCCTCCGGCGACAGCTTGCCGATGTAACCGAGTGACGGGTCCCCAACAGTTATGCCACTTTTCGAGGCGGAAGGGTAGTTTGTTCGAGTGACCGGGCA
>JAJXXM010000073.1 GCA_021781095.1 bacterium | reverse complement strand
CCAACGCCGCCGAGAAGGAACCACCGAATATATCGGTGCCAACGCGAAGCGGTGAAAGATCGAGCGATGAAAGCAGTGCTTGGAGACTGATTGCACCTGTGGATGCGGCTCTGCCGCTGCCGAGGAGTGGAGTTGTTATTTTCTGTCACCTCCTTCCGAGTAGACTCCAGTTCGGGTTATCGGCCGGCAGGCAACGGCTCCTTAACGGCCTCGCGCAGCGCGGCGAGGCGGCGGGTAAAGCCGGCGAACTCCTCGGGCGCAAGCGCCTGCTCGGCGTCGGAGAGCGCTCGATCGGGCTGCGGATGGACCTCGAGAATCGCCCCGTCGAGCCCGGCGGCGGCCGCCGCGAGCGCCATCGGCACGACCAGGGAGCGGCGCCCGGTCGCGTGGCTTGGATCGACGATGACCGGGAGGTGGGTCAATTCGCGCAAACGGAGTGCGCCCGCGAGATCGAAGAGGTTCCTCGTGTGCCGGTCGAAGCCGCGCAGTCCGCGCTCGCAGAGTACGACCCGTGCGTTCCCTTCCATCAAGATGTATTCGGCGGCGGCGAGCAATTCGTCGAGCGTCGCCGCAGGGCCGCGCTTCAGGAGAATCGGTCTCCCGCTCCGCGCCGCGGCACGCAGCAGCGCGACGTTCTGCATGTTCCGCGCACCGATCTGCAGCATCGAGACGCGCGCGGCGGTGAATGGTACGTCCTCGACCGCGAGGACTTCAACGACGGTCGGCAGGGCGTGGCGAGCCGCAGCCCGTTCGATCAGGAGCACCCCCTCGTCGCCCAGTCCTTGGAAGCTGTACGGCGAGGTGCGCGGTTTGTAGGCACCCCCGCGAAGCATTGCCGCGCCGCCCGCCGCAAGCAGCATGGCGGAGCGCTCGATCTGCTCCTCGCTCTCCACCGCGCACGGCCCGCCGATCGCGACGAAGCCGCCGTCGCCGAAGCGCACCCCGCCGACCTCGACGACGCTGCGTTGCCCATTGAATGCTGCGAGAGGATACACGACTTCTTCTCCTTGGCGCTCCGGCGCCGCGACTCGATACAAACAAAAAAACCGTCCGGTGCTACGGACGGTCTCTACGAACGATCCCTTTCGGGAGCGACGACGACCTACCTCACCGGCGAATGCGCTCCGGAGAGTTGCCACCACCACGCGAACGTGCGATGCGTCATCATGTGCTGCGTATGCTACAGGGCCGCAGCCGGGTTGTCAACGGCAAGGCGAGCGTGCGCCTTACGGGCAGTAATTCAGGCCCAACGAACTGCACGTCGCACTCGAATATGGCTCTTCGCCCCAGGTGACGTACTGATACGCCACATCGTTACTCGATCCGTCGGGGTTCATCACGCTGCTGTACACGATGATGCCCCCGCCGACGTGAGCGATTTTGTAGGTCCCACTCGTGTGCAGAATGCAGTTATTCGGACTATAGCTACTCGACCCCAGAAGGATAAAATACCCATTGGCACCGCGAAGCAGGTTATAACACGTGTATGAGTACTCGGTCGACCAGTTCCAACTCCACGGACAGCCGCGAGGAAGATTGCAAACGCGACGCGAGTACCGAACCCAGTGCCACGATAGTGATTTTACCGTGACCGCCCCCGAATACTCGTTCTGGGCTCGCGCCGGAACCGTAAACGTCACGCATTCGAATACCAGAAAAAGCGCGAGGAAAAACGCACGCACCTTACCGCGATCGACCAAATCAAGTACTCGCATACGCACTCCTTTTTGGCAAATCTTTCACCGCGCATCATACCACCAAAGCAAGCAGGTGTCACCCCCCTTGGCGTGCCCCCAATAGGTGCCCCTACTGCTTCGTAAACCCGGCGAGCGCGCCGTTCCTATCGAGCGTAAAGCGCAGGTCCAGGTGTCCGTTGGAGAAGGACGCGAGATAATCGTAGGCACGATATCCGTCGATGACTGCGCGGTCGCGGAACGTCAGACGGCGGAGCGCGCCGAGGCGAGTGAAGACCTGCGCGTCGATCTGCGCGATCGCGGTCGGCGTCAAGGCGCCGGCCATCTGCGGGGTGAGATGCGCGTCGCTCTGCTTTCCGGCGAGTAATCCGCGCAGGAACGCCGCAAAGCGACGTGTGAGCGCGGGGTTCGGGTCGGGAATCGCCTTTTCCGACGCATCGTGTGCGGCGACGACGAGCGCGGCAAACTCTTTGGGATAATAATGCTCGAAGACGAGATTATCGGGTCCCGAGGTTGCGAAATCGAAGGCGTTGCCGAGCGCGACGACGGCGAAGCCGTCGCGCGGGATCATCTCGTTATCGCCCTCGAATCCGGGAAGCCCGCCGTGGTGTCCGACCAGCGTGCGATTGCCGAACGCAAAGGTCGTCACACCGTATCCGTACCGCGCATTTCCAAACCCGCTTGCCGGGCGCGCGACCTTCGCCATCTCCGCGAAGGTCGCGGGTGCGAGCAGCCTTCCGTCCATCAACGCGCGATCGAAGCGCGCCAGATCGCCGACGGTGGAGAGGATATCGCCGCACGCGTAATACCAGCTCGCATCTCCCGGGTTCGCGACGGTCGCGCCGTCCCGCGTTTTGTACCCCAACGCGAGCGGGCGCCCCGCGGGCGCGTTGCCGACGAAGGTTGCATGCATGTTCGCCGGGATAAAAATCGCACGACGTTCGTAGGCGGCAAGCGACTCTCCAGAAAGGCGAGCGACGATGAGTCCGAGCGCGACGTAGTTCGTATTGCTGTATTCGAAGTGCGCTCCCGGCGAAAAATCGAGCGGCTTCGCCGCCATCGCTGCAAGAATTGCCTGCGGCGTCGTCGGTTGCGCGACCCGCCCCTGCGCGAGCGCCGCATCGAGATAGTTCGGAATGCCGCTCCGGTGCATCAGCAACTCGGCGATGGTCACCTTCTTCCACCCGACGAACTGCGGCAAATAGCGCGTTACCGAGGCGTGCAGGTCGATCTTCCCCGCTTGCACGAGTTGCATCACCGCGGTCGCGGTAAACGTTTTCGTTATCGAGCCGATGTGGAAGATCGTCTGCGACGTCACCGGCTGCCGACGCGCGAGATCGGCCTCGCCCGCGGCGAAGCGCTCGACGATCCTTCCGTTCTGCAGAACCGCAACGGCGAAGCCGGGCGCCTGAGCGCGCGGTTGGAGCTGCCGCAACGAGGGCGCGAGCGGCACAAGTGCCGCCGCGACGAGCGCCGCTGCAAGGCGATGCACGTTAGAGGCCGTTCGGGAAAAAGAGCCCCGCGATCTTCCCCTTCGTATCGATCGCGACTCGCATGATCAGCGAATGTCCGGCGCTAAAGCGCAGCAGATAATCGGTGACGCGATAGCTCGGTGTCGTATGGTCGCCGGCATCGAGAATCGCCGTTGGGCTCCCCAACGTTTCAAGCTTCTTCGCCAGGCCCGACAGGACGGTCGGCTTCAGCAACTCATTCATACGAGCGTCGAAGAGCGCGCTCTCGATCTTGCCCGCTTGCAGGTTCGTGAAGAGCGAGCGGGCGAAGGCGAGCTGCTTCGGGGAGAGCGCGGTCGGCGCGGGCGTCGGCATCGCGGTAGCGACGGGAGCTGGGCTCGCGGCGCGAGCGCCGGCCGGAAACGCGATCAGCGCGGCGATCAGGGCACGCCCTACAATCGGAAAATTCATGGCTCATCCTACCATAATCGTCGGCCGATGTTTCACCGGCATCCTCGCGCGGGCGAAGCAACGCCGCCCCTCGAAGAACGCGCGGTGGATCGAGCATTTCACGATGCCTGCGCGTTGGAAGCCGCCGGCGACGGCGCGGCGGCCCGCGATGCCTACCTTGCGATCCTCGCCGCCGACCCGACGCATATCGGCGCCCTGACGAACCTCGGGACCTTACTCACCTATAGCGGTTTCAAGCGAGCCGGACGGCTCGCATACGCACAAGCGGTCGCATCGCATCCGCAGGATCGGCGTGCGCGCACGAACCTTGCCGCCGCGCTGCTCGACGAGGGCGACGCTGCCGCAGCGCGCGAACACTACGAGGCCGCACTCGCCATCGATGCGCGATCGATCGACGCACACCAAGGGCTCGCACTGCTCCACGCACGCAACGGAGCGTGGGAGCGCGCGCACGAGCACGCGCGCCTCGGGTTCGGAGCGGAGCCGATCCGCCGCGCACCCGCGCGCGGGAGCGCGCCGCGAACGCCGCTGCTCCTGCTGCTCTCCGCCCTCGGCGGAAACGTCGATACCGAGCGCATCGTCGACGCCAAGCGTTATGCCTGCGACGTCCTCGTCGCCGAATTTTACGACCCGCAGATGCAGATCGGCCCGTATCCGGCGATCTTCAATGCGATCGGCGATGCCGAGCGCTGCGGCGCGGCGCTCGCCGGCGCCCGACGCTTTCTCCAAACGCGTCAAGAGCGCGTTTTCAATCATCCCGATGCGGTCGGCGAGAGTTCGCGCGAGCGCAACGCCGCGCGCATGGCGAAGATTCCGGGGCTGCGCGCACCGCGCACGGTGGAGATGAGTAAAGAACGCGCGGCGGCGGCACCGTTCGCCTTTCCGGTCCTGCTGCGATCTCCGGGATTCCACACCGGCGAGTTTTTCGAGCGGGTCGAACGCCGCGAAGATCTTCCCGCGGCACTCGGCGCGCTGCCCGGCGACCGGATTCTCGCCATCGAGTATCTCGACACCCGCTCCGCCGACGGGTTGTTCCGTAAATACCGCGTGCTCGTTGTCGGCGACCGGCTCTATCCGATCCATCTCGCACGATCCCAACACTGGAAAGTCCACTATTTCTCGGGAGAACGAACGGAGGATCGCGAGGAACTCGCCTTCCTCGCCGACATGCAGGCAACGCTCGGCGAACGCGGCGTCGCGGTGCTCGAGCGGGTTCGTCGCATGCTGGGGCTCGACTATGGCGGTATCGATTTCACGATCGATGCCGACGGCACCATCGTGCTCTTCGAAGCGAATGCCACGATGAATCTCTTCGAACCGCCGTCAGATGCCGCACCCGAACGGCGGCGCGCCTACGAAGCAGTGCGTGCGGCGGTTAGCGCGCTCCTCGCTGCGCCGCGCGACGGCACGCCGTAGCGACCTCGCCGAGCCGCGGCGGCTGCGGCCGAGCGCCCCACGTGACCCGCATATAGGCGACGACGTCGGCGATCTCGCGGTCGCTCAACACCTCGCACCAACCCGGCATCGCCGCACCGTTCCGGCGTCGCCCTCGGGCGACGGCGACGAGCGCCGCACGGGTATCGAGCGCGGCACCGAGCCGCAATCCCGGTGCGACCCCCGCGACTCCCTCGCCGCGCACGCCGTGACAGGTCGAGCACTGTTGCCGATAGATCGCGCCGCCGTCGTATGCCGAAACGCGTTCGCCGCCATCGCCGACGTGCGACGGAGCGCGATGCGCGCAACCGGCGGCGAACACGGAGAGCGCGAGCGTTGCGGCGATGCCGCGCAGGAGGCTAGACACGCTCGGCGGTCCCGGGCTGAACGAACTGCACGTCGTGGCGCCGTTGCAAGAGCCCCTCGATGGCGGTGAGGTCGTTCGCTCGCGGACGCATGAGCAACACCACGATCCCTCGACGACGGGCGAGTGCGGTCGCCTGCTCGAGCATATACGTGATATACGGCACCGAGTCGCGATCGTCGATACGTACGTCGCGACGGATCAGGCGAATCTCCGATCGCGTAAACTCCATCGGGTTGCTCGCGCCGCGTTCGTCGAAGACGACCAACGTGCTCCCCGCCAGCGTCGCGATCGTCCGGTCGGGGTGCCGCGTCGCCACTCCGAGGACGCTGCCGAACTCGCGACGCCACGTCTGTAACTCCGAAGCACTCGGAGCGCGGTCGGACTGAATGAAGAGTTCCTCGCCGCGCGCGTGCGCGAGCGCTGCGACGCGACGCGCGTCGCGCGCGTGTGGATCGAGAATGACCCCGATCGGGAAGGGAGCCTCAAGCATCGCTCGCTCGTTTGCGAGCGACGCTCCGCAGAGCCCGACCATCGCGACCAAACGCGCCGGGCCTGGAATGAATCCGCCGCGCGGAGTTCTTCCCGCAATAACGGGATCGTTGCTGAAGAGATCGCGGCGTGCCGGCCCCGAGGGAGCGAGGCGCGGGAGCGGCGTCGGTTGCGGAATCGGCGGCGGTTTCGGCGGATGCATCGCACCGTAAACGAAGGCCCAGAGCGCGAAGGCGGCGACGAGAACCCAGAAGAGCGAGCGGAGGTTCACGCGCGTTCTTCCGTGGGCCGCCGGGTAGCGATCTCTTGGATCAGCGACACGAGCAACACGTTGGCGACGAGCGAACTACCGCCGTAGGATATGAACGGCAGGGTGATGCCGGTCAACGGCACCAGCCCCGCAACTCCGGCAACGATGATCGCCACTTGAAAGCCCAACGTCGCCGCCAATCCCACCGCAAGTAAACTTGCAAAGGCGTCGGGCTGTTCGCGTGCCACGCTCACCGCGCGACGTACCAACGCCAGGTAGAGCGCGAGAATCGCAACGATTCCGAGCCACCCGAACTCTTCGGCGATCGCCGCAACGATGTAATCGGTGCTGACGTCGGGGATGAACCCTGGGTGCCCGAGCCCTAGCCCGGTCCCCAACAGTCCGCCGGCGGCGATAGAAAAATAACTCTGCGCCGCCTGATATCCCGCTCCGTACGGGTCGGCAAAGGGGTGAAGCCAGACCGCGATGCGTTCGTGCACGTACGGAAAATGCAGTGCCGCCCAGAACGCGACCGCCGCGAAGATCGCGGCGGCGCCGAGTGCGAGATCGGTTCGCCGCGTCGCCGCGTAGAGCGTCGTCAGCAACGTGCAGAGCAGCAACGCTCCCATCCCCAGATCGCGCTGCACGACGAGCAGCCCGATCGAGGCGCCCCAACCTAAAAAGAGCGGCCCGAGATATTTTGCATTCGCGCGCAACGACCACCAACGTGCCTTCGCGATGGCGTCGCCCATCTCGGCGAGATAGGCGGCGAGAAAGAACACCAAGAGCAATTTAATGATTTCAACGGGTTCGACGTGGAGCGACCCGATACGGATCCAGAGTTTCGCGCCGTTGACGCGTTCGCCAAAAATCGCCGTGGCGGCGACGAGCCCTAACGAAAGCACGATCCACGTGTACTTCACCGTTGCGATGCGCCGGAAACGCGCGAGATAGGGTTGGAGCACGGTCGCGATGCCGAAGGCGATACAGATCCAAATCAGCTGTTTGCGGGCGAGCGCCGGCGAGAGCCGCGCGAGCAACACTTCCCCGAAGAGCACGAGCACGATCGTCGCAAACGGAAAAAACCAATCGCGTCGACTGCCGCGGGCGTGGCGCACGGCCCACGCTGCGGCGAGCGAGGCGGCGAGCGCGACGAGCCAGGGCGAGCCGGTCAGCACGCTCACGCGCCGATCTCCACGATCTCCAGCCGCGTCGCACCGCAATCGATTTCGTCGCCGACGCGTATCTCGATCGCGCCTTCGAATGCCTCGCCGTTGAGAAAGGTGCCGTTTGCGCTCCGCAGGTCGCGCAGGTAGAGGACGCCTTCCTCAGCTTCGAGCCGCGCGTGCCGGCGGCTAACGTCGCCGTCCTGTAATTGCACGTGGCAGGATCCGGCACGCCCGATGAGCGCGGGCGTCAGCACGCGCAACTCGCGCGGTTCCGTCCCTTCAAAAATCAACACACGCACCGGAATGGGCGTGAGGTCGCCGATCGGTTCGCGGGCGTCGGCGCGACGCAAAAAGCCGACGGCGGCGACCACCCCGAGTGCCGCCGTGATTCCGAGCGTATCGAGACGCACCCATGCGGAGTGAAGTTCAGTCACGAATCTCTACGCGCAGTTTGGTGTTGCCGACCATGATTTCGTCTCCGTCGTTCAGGACGCGACGCTCGATGCGCTCGTCGTTGATATAGGTACCGTTCGTCGATTCGCAATCGACGATCGTCGCCTCGCCGTCCTGAATGTCGATGCGCGCGTGAACCCGCGATATGCCCGGATCGAGCAAGAAGATATCCGAGGATTCGCTACGGCCGATCACGGTGCTCTCCTCCAATGCAAAAATTCCGTACGCCGGCGCCCCCTGCACCATGTGTAAAAAGTAGCGGTGCCCCACTTCACCATCGAGCGCCTCTTGTACCGTCGGCTCGGGCTCGACGCGCACGTCGACGGTGCCCGCCGGAAGTTCGGGGCGCGCGATCATGCGTACGCGCGCGGGGCCGTCGGAGAACGCGATGCCGACCCGCGCCGCGCAATCTTCGAGAAGATCGGCCCACTGGCGTTCGAGATAATCGCGATGTTCGGCGAGCCGTTCGTAATCGAGTTCGCTGACGCGCGCCTCGTAGGCGCTCGGGGCGCGGTTGCCTCCATCGACCGAACTTCGCGTCTGCGCCTCCATCACCGCAACGAGCTTCCGCGCGATCTGCGCCGGCTCGAGATCGCTGGGGAACGTGCGCGCAAATGCCCGCTCGACGAAATCGGCGAGGCTCCGTTCGATGCGCGCGAACCAATTCATCGCTTGCGCTCCAGAGCGGCGGCGAAGAATCCATCGCGTCCGTCGAGCGGCGCCGTCAGCAAGTCGCCATTTCTATCGCAATACGGGGCGAGCGATTCCGGCGCCGAGACGCGTGCGAAATCCGCATCGGCGAGAAAGGCGTCGATGACGTTACTGCTCTCGCACTCCTCGGTCGAACAGACGGCATAGACGATTCGCCCGCCCGGTCTGACGTGCGCGGAGATTGCCGACAATAACGCCCGTTGTAGCGTCGCCATTCGTTCGGCATCGTCGGGACGCCGTCGCCAGCGCGCCTCCGGATGGCGCGCGATGACGCCGATCGCGGTGCACGGTGCATCGAGCAGGACGCGATCGAAGAGCATCTCCGAAGGAATGAGCGCGGGGTCGGCGGCGTCGCCGACGACGACCGCGGGGAGCGGCAATTCGGCGTGTCGCGCGAGTTTTTCGAACCGTTGCTGCAGAACGGAGATCTTGCGCGCGTCGCGATCGACGCAGGTCAGGGCTCCGCTCGGGCCGATGCGCACGCCGATCTGAAGCGCTTTATTGCCGCGACCGCTGCAGCAATCGAGAATCCGCTCTCCGGCCTGCGGGGCGAGCAGGTCGACGATCGCCGCCGAGCTCTCCGACTGTATCCAGAACGGGAGCGCCTCGCTTTCGACGAGGTCGAGCGCCGCCGATTCACTCGCGCGCACGACCACCGCGTCGCGCGCCAACGAAGAACGGCTCGCATCCATGCCGCGCGAGGCCATCATCGCGAGCACCTCATCAGCATTCCCGAGTCCGACGAGCGCGTGAGCGGCAGGGTCGTTCGCTTCGCGACAGATGCGTTCGATCGCTTCGTCGCCGAAACGTGCGTGCCACCGGCGAACCATCCAGGTCGGCAGCGAGTAGAGCGCGCCGTAGTAATCGTCGACATCGGCATAGTTTTCGCGCTGGGGAACGGGAGTGGGCTCGCGCAGGTAACTTCGCAGCACGGCGTTCGTGAGCGAACCGAGCCCCTGATGGCCGTAGCGCTTCGCGAGGTTGACCCATTCGAAGAGCGTCGCATGGACGTCGGGCTGCGTGTAGCGCAATTCATAGACGGCGAGACGCAGTAGTTCTTGCATCGTCGTGGGAAGCGTCTTCGCCCGCTCCTTGAGAAAGGGGCGCAATGCGGCGTCGAGGGCGCGACGCATTTTAATCGCACCGTACGAAAGTTCGGTCGCGAAACGTCGGTCGCGCGCGTCGAGTTTTCCGCGCTGCGCGCGATAGGCGAGCGCGGCCTGCGCCGGGCGCGCCTCGACGCCGGGTTCTCCGGGGAAGACGTCGCGCAGCACGAGCAGCGCTACCTCGCGCGCGCTCACCCTCGCACCGCCGACCGCATCTGTCGGTACCGCTCCCACGACATCGCACCCTTATTAGGAGCGATGACTTCGTCGATGACAAAGCGGCCGTCGTCGTCGTGCGCGCGCACGATTTTCAACCATTCTCCATCGACGAGGGCGCGAGCGAGCGGCGCCGGCGCGAAGGCGCGCACCGCTGCGAGCAGTCGTGGAGTGGGCCAACCGAGATCGACGATGAGATCCTCCTTCGTTAACGGTCGCGTGACGCTCGCTTCGCCGACCTGCGGCCGGCTCTCGAGCCTCCCGACCTGCGCACGCTCAATGGCCTCGCCGAGCATGCGCGCGCCGAGGACGGCGAGCCGGTCGTGCAACTCGCCATACCTCTCCTGCGCGCCTATTGCGACGCGTTCCTGCGCGACGAGGGGACCGGTATCCATTCCCGCGTCCATCAGCATGATCGAGAGCCCGGTCTCGCGAGCGCCATCGCGCAATGCCGACTGGATCGGCGTCGAGCCCCGATAGAGCGGCAGCAGCGACGGGTGAACGTTGAGCGCGCCAAGGCGCGGCCATGCCAGAAGCTCGCCGGGCAAGATGCGCCCGAAGCTCGCCAACGCGATGAGATCGATCGACTCGTCGCGATGCTCGGCGGAGAACGCACGCATCGAGGTCGGCTCGAAGACGGGGATTCCGAGTTCGATCGCCGCTTGCTTCACCGGGGTCGGGGTAAGCCGATGTCCGCGCCCCGAGGGGCGATCGGGTTGGGTGACCACGCCGCGCAGCAGCGTCCGCCCTGCCGTTTCGCGGAGCGACGGCACGGCGAAGTCGCTGCTTCCAAAAAAATAGGCGGTGAGCATCGGCGCTTACGGAAGCGACGCTGCGCGTTCGGCCGCCTCGAGCTCCTCGTCGCTCTGCGCGGGGCGCAGATCTTTGACCTTGTCGATGTAGAGCACACCGTTGAGATGGTCGATTTCGTGCTGGAGGCAGATCGCGAAAAGGCCTTCGGCCTCGAGGACGATCCGCTTCCCATGCCGATCGAGCCCGCTCACACGAACTTTTTCAAAGCGCGTAACCTCGCCAACATATCCGGGGACCGAGAGACAGCCCTCCGTCCACTCGATCTCACCCTCGGTCATGTCAAACTTTGGGTTCACGACGGTGAACGGTCCGTGTTCGGGTTTGCCGTCCTGTAAATCGACGGTAAAGATGCGCTTCGAGACGTTCACCTGCGGCGCCGCGAGCCCGATGCCCGGAGCGTCGTACATCGTTTCAAACATATCGTCGATCAACTGCTGGATCAGCGGATCCTGCAGTTCCTTTGGATCGACCCGCTTCGCCACCTTACGAAGCGTCGGGTGACCGTCGGTTACGATTTCGCGGAGATAGGGCATAGGTAGGTATTCTACCTCCGCGCGCTGCGCTCTCCCTACGTTTAGGTCGAGAAGCTCGAAAGTGCGCTCGCCCCGGCGCCCACGGCATAGCAGTTGGCGTCATTGAGGTTGTTGATATAGATCGAGAACCCCGCGCCGGTCACCAGCGTATTGCTCAGGGCGGTGGAGTAGTACTGCGGATTGGCGATGGTTGCGGTCGCCGAACCGGCGGGCAGCGCGCTCGCCGTCGTCGCCGAAAATTGCCCGGTAAACTGCGTGCCGTAGGAGGGTGGGCCCACGATTACGGTATCCCACGCATTGCTGCTATCGCTGGGAAAGGCCCCGCTCGTCGCGACGTAGATCGCCGTGATCGTCGACGGCACGGCGGTCGCACCGGGCTTCGGATAGAGCACCTGCACGGTCACCGGCGAGACGCACGGAGTCGTCGGCGTCGGCGTCGACGAGCCTCCGCCGCCGTTACAAGCTGCCAGCCCGAGCACCGCCGCGGCCAGCGTCATCACTCCGATCGTTCGTACGTGCATCGTCTTTTTCTCCATCCGCATCGTTACCCAAAACCTTTCCACAGAACGCTGGGTCGCACCTGAAATTTCGTTACGGTCATCGCACCGTCATTCCGCGTTGGTCGCCCTTCGACTCGCTCCGCTCGCTCGGGAGAGGCGCGGCGGCGCATCGAGGGAGCGCACGCGTCCTCGAATGCCCCTCGATACGCCCTCTGTGGAGGGCTACTCGGGGTGACACCGTACCGGCTATTTGGGCCAACACTGCACCGGCTATTCGGGGTGACACCGTACCGGCTATTCGCGCTAACCCTGCACCGGCTACTCGGGGTGACACCGTACCGGCTATTTGGGCTAACCCTGCACCGGCTACT
>JAJXXM010000170.1 GCA_021781095.1 bacterium | reverse complement strand
GCCTTCGGCAGCTACTCGATGTGACAATGATGCTCACCCCGCGGGGCGGTTCTCTGTCACCCCGAGTAGCGTACCTCGACAAGCTCGGGATAAACTCCGCACGCGCATCTCGATACGCTGCCTTCGGCAGCTACTCGATGTGACAATGATGCTCACCCCGCGGGGCGGTTCTCTGTCACCCCGAGTAGCGTACCTCGACAAGCTCGGGATAAACTCCGCGCGATTCGGCGCGCCGCGTTGCCGCTTGCTTGGAAGGATCGCGGGCGCGGCGAGCAGGAGGGAGTACGGCGAAGATCGAGGACTTGGTACGGACCGCTCGATTGGAGGTCGACGAGATGAACATTGCGCGCTCTCTTCTCACGTTGCTCGCCGCGATCGGGTTACTGGCGTTGGCGCGCGGGAGCTCGATGCCGGGGTTCGCCGGCGGTACCGGCTGGCTCAACAGCCCCGCGCTCACACCCGCCGATCTCCGCGGGAAAGTGGTTCTCGTCGATTTCTGGGAGTACACGTGCATCAATTGCTTGCGCACGCTGCCGTACCTCAGAACCTGGTATCGCCGCTACCATAACGAAGGCTTCGAAATCATCGGCGTTCAAACGCCGGAGTTTCATTTTTCCGGCGAGCGAAAGCACATCGTCGCCGCAGTACGACGCCTCGGCGTTACGTGGCCGGTGGAAATCGACGCGAACGATTCGGTGTGGAACCGTTTCGGCGTTCATTCTTGGCCGACCGAGATGCTTTTCGACCAACGCGGAAAGCTCGTGGAAACGTCGATCGGCGAAGGCAACTATCAACGGACGGAATACCTCATTCAGGGGCTCTTGCACATTGGGAATCCAAAGCTGCATTTCCCCCCGCTTATGCCGTTGTTGCCGCAGGATAGCTACGACAAGCCCGGCGCGGTCTGTTACCCGCGCACCGCAGAGATTCTAATGGAGCACCAGCGCGTCGCCAATGCGCCGGCATCGGGCAACCCCTTGCGCGACTACACGTATTCGGCGCCGAGTACTTTCGTCGACGGCCAGGTGTATTTGGACGGCAGCTGGCACGGGAATCGGCAGGCCATGGTTTACGACGCGGGCGGTGGATTCTTTGGGCTAAAGTACCACGCGATTCAGGTTGCCGTCGTTATGACGCCGCATCGCGGCGAGGCCACACGAGTGAACGTGACGCAAGACGGCAAACCGATTCCGCGCGATGATGCGGGCAAAGATATTCGCTACGCTCCTAACGGCGCGTCGTACGTGTTGGTGAACGCGTCGCGTGCATACGATGTCGTGATGAACGCAACGTTCGGTACGCACGTGCTGCGGCTCTATCCGCAAAGCTATGGCCTCGCGATTTACGACGTCGCGTTTGAATCGTGCGAGGTGCCCGGCAGCACGCGTTAAGCACGCTGCCCCTCGATACGCGCGGAGTTTGCCCCGAGCTCGCCGAGGGGCGCTCTCGGGGTTACAGGAAATACGCCCCTCGATACGGCGCTTGCAGCGCCTACTCGGGGTGACAAAGGCGCGCGCTACTCGGGGTGACAGGAAATACGCCCCTCGATACGGCGCTTGCAGCGCCTACTCGGGGTGACAAAGGCGCGCGCTACTCGGGGTGACAAAGGCGCGCGCTACTCGGGGTGACAAAGGCGCGCGCTACTCGGGGTGACAAAGGCGCTGCGGGGCGGCGAGGGGCAAAAGGCCCTCCTTGCGACATCGGTATGAAGGAGAAGAATGGTGCCGCCGTTACGAATACAAGGCTCGTCGGCGCCCATCTTTGCGCGCCCGGCCTTCCATCGCGTTAGAAACGGAGTACACGAAAGCATCTATGAATCTCATGGAGTACCAAGGGAAGGAGCTCTTTCGTCGCTCCGGCATCCCGATTCCACGTTCGCAGCATTGCACCACGCCCGAAGCGGTCGGCGATTTTCTCGCCGCAAACCCCGGCGAATGGGTGCTGAAAGCACAAGTGCTGATGGGCGGGCGCGGCAAAGCCGGCAAAATTAAATTCGCGACCGGACGCGAGCAAGGCATCGCCCTCGCGCGCGAGATCATGGCGACGCCGATGCCGCCGAACCGCCAGAACCCCAACGGCGAGGCGATTAAATCGTTGCTCGTCGAGGAGAAGCTCGCGATCGCGAAGGAAGCGTACTGTGCGATCACCGTCGATCGCGCTACCAAGCGCCCCGTTGCGATGGTGAGCAAATACGGCGGCATGGAGATCGAAGAAGTCGCGCACGAACATCCCGAATCGATCGCGAAGTTCTTCATCGATACCGCGATCGGCTATTCGCCGTTTATCGGCCGCGAGTTGGCGTTCGGTTCCGATCTCGACCCGGGCTACCGCAAACAACTTCCGGCGATCCTTGCGTCGCTCTACCACCTCTTTTTCGAATACGGTGCGAAGCTCGTCGAAATCAATCCGCTCGCGCTGACCACCGACGGTCGCGTTATCGCCTCCGATGCGAAAGTCGAACTCGACGACGACGCGCTCTTCAAGCACAAAGAGTTCGCCGAGTGGCATGCGGTGCTACCGCTCGATGAAGACGAACAACTCGCGACCGAAGCGGGCTTGGGAATTCGCAACTTCCGTCGCTTCGGCGGGACGGTCGGAACCATGGCCAACGGCGCCGGGCTCGCGATGGCGACGATGGATGCCGTCAAATACGCCGGCGGCGAGATCGCGAACTTTCTCGATGTCGGCGGCGGCGCGAATGCCGAACGCGTTCGTAAATGTTACGAACTCGTCGTCAATCACACGCCGGCGAAGGTCTTTTTCATCAACATCTTCGGCGGCATCACGCGCGGCGATGAAGTCGCTAAAGGCATCGTCGAGGCGCTGCGCACGACGACCTCGCGCAAAGTGCCGTTGGTGATTCGCCTGACGGGCACCAACGAAGAGCAAGGCCGGAAGATTCTTGCCGACGCCGGCATGACGCCGGTGGAGACCATGGACGAAGGTGCGGCGCAGGCCGTGCGC
>JAJXXM010000038.1 GCA_021781095.1 bacterium | reverse complement strand
CGATCCCGATCGTCGCATTCTTGCCGAAGGAGCGCGACAGAATAAAGCGCCGTAGCCACTGACTATTCGAAACCGGAGCGCCGCGCGCGGGCAGCTCTTCGTTGCCGTCGTATTCAAACGAGACGGCATACGCACCGAATATTCGCGCGTACGACGATTGCCATTGCCGGACGTAAAAGCCTGCGAAAGGTCCCCACGCATAGCTGATGCTTGCGGGGTTCGGGGTACCCTCGCGATACCCGATCGCGATGCTCCGACGATTGAACCATTCGATCGTGCCGGGCGCCACTTGGAGTTCGCTCGGGCCGGCGAACCCCTGCACGGAGAGGAGATCCTTGAGTTGCACGTTAAAAAAGCCGTTGATGTCGGCCTCGCGCAGGCTCCCGTCATAGGCGAGATAGCGGTCGAGCCCCACATTTGCGCTATACGAGAGAATC
The DNA here is from genome assembly GCA_021781095.1 of bacterium. The sequence goes on along the minus strand of JAJXXM010000038.1, from coordinate 2,535 downwards.
GGGCTAGCGAGCGAACCGGTGCCCTTATACCCGAGATCCGCACCGAGCCCGCGAGCATCGTTGGTCGCCGTATATCCGTCGACGGGAGCATACCCGGGGCTCGTATCGCGATAGAAGCCGACCGCAGTAAAATGTTCGTTGCGAATGCCTTCCTCTAAGTTGAGATCGTTCGCCGCTCCCGTCATGCTGTTGCGTTCGTGAGCGATCTCCAACTCGGTCATTTCGCCGGAGTGGCGATTGATGCGCGAGAGGCCATACCCGGTCGTCACATCGCGGAGCCCGGCATGGTCGGCGACAATCCCCTCGGCGCTGAGTGAGAGGGCGCCGCTCGGCGTCGAGTAGGTATAGCCGGCGGCGCTATCGTTAAAACCCGCCCCCGAAACGTTGAGTATGCCGACGTCGCTTCGCCCCAGCGTCCCCTCCACTTTCATGCCGCTGTTAAAGATGCCGATCGATGGGGTGTAAAACATCGTATTACTGCCGAAAACCCCGATCTGCGGAACGGTATTGATATACTGCGCGCCCTCGGCAAAAAACGGGCGATACTCCTGATAAGATTTCTGAAACTCCTGCAGTTGTATCGTCGTTTGATCCTCTTCGACATTGGAGAAATCGGGGGCGAGCGTACCGACGAAGGCGAGCGTATTGGTGAGCGGATAGGTAAGGTCGACGCCCACTCGGCGGGGTGCCGTCTGCTGAAATTTGCCGATACCATTCTGGAAGAAGTTGCGCTGCGAGCCGCCGGCTGCAAGGAGATACGCATCGATTTGCGGTTTCGGTCGCGTCGCGCTCTGCGCCAACGAAATGTTCGTGAGCCACGGCCAAAACGGAACCGCAGTGGTGCTTTGCATCGCCGGAGCGTACGCCCAGGTGTAATCGGCGTTACGAGCGGCGACAAAGCGCTCGAAATTGAGACGCCAGCGTTGCTCCGGCGAGGCCTGCGAACGGATCGCCGCGAGCGGCACGATCATCAGCACGTCGTAATTACCGGCACGGGTTCGGCGCGCGATCGAGGTCCAGGATGGGGCATACCGCGCATTCTCGCTCGAGGACTCGTCGTGGATACCGCGGGGATTCACGCGGAATATATACGTACGCGATCCGTTTCCCGAGGTATCGATTTCGAAGGCGACGTGGTCGTCGCTCCCAACGCCGGCATGGTTGACGCGTTGGCTCGCGGTGATCGGTACGCCGGCCTGAATGCAGTGGAATTCGATATACAGATTCTTCTGGTCGTACAACAGTCTCGCGGTCGTCGCCAAGCCGGCCGGGCGGCGCGCGTTGAAATTATAAAACCCTTTTGCCGCAAGAGCCGCACGCCAGATCGACGCACGCGCGGATGCGACCGGCGGCGGCGGAGTCGTTACCCGCACTGCGGCGAACCGATCGCTTGCGCCGACCGAAGCCGCAGCCGTCGCGATTCTCGCCGCCGCTACGAGCACGGCGAGGAGCGCGCTTCGGCAACCGCGACGCACGATCTAGGCGTCGCTCCGCTCGCGTAATTTATAGCGTTGTAACTTCCCCGTCGCCGTTCTTGGAAGCGCGTCGAGAAACTCGATCTCGCGCGGTGCTTTGAACGGGGCAACGGTCGCTTTGCAATGTTCGATGAGTTCGGCGATGCAGTGCGCATCCGCCGAGCGCGATGAACGCAGGACGACGTACGCCTTCACCATCGTCGTGTGATGCGCCGGGTCGGGCTTACCGACGACGGCGCACTCGGCGACATCGGGATGCAGGAGCAATACCTGCTCGACCTCGGGACCGGAGACGTTGTATCCCGCCGAAACGATCATGTCGTCGGCGCGCGCGACGTAGGTAAAATATCCCTCTTCGTCAACGAGATACGCATCGCCGGGATAGTTCCAACCATTTTGTACGTACGTGCGCTGGCGCTCGTCACCGAGGTAGCGACATCCGGTCGGTCCACGCACCGCGAGCCGGCCGATAGCTCCTGCGGGGAGCGCGTTCCCCGACTCGTCGTGGATCTCGGCAACGTAACCCGGAACGACGCGCCCGGTCTTCCCGGGGCGCGCTTCCGCAGCCGGAGAGCCGACGAAAATGTGGAGCATTTCCGTGCTGCCGATGCCGTCGATAATCGCAATACCGGTCGCGGCACGCCATGCCTCCCACACGACGCCCGGCAGCGTCTCCCCCGCAGAGACACAGATGCGCAAGCTCGACCAATCGCGATCGCCGGCATGCGCGCTCAAGGCACGGTAGGCCAACGGCGCCGTAAAGAGCACCGAGATGCGATGGCGCTCGATCGCCGCTGCGAGTTCCTCGGTGCCCGCCCGTTCGAGAAGAACCGTCGAGGCACCGATGGCAAAGGGAAACAATAATATTCCGCCGAGCCCGTAGGTGAACGCCAACGGCGGGGACCCGCTGAAGCGATCGTCGGCGTTTGCTTGGAGTACTTCACGGCCGAAGGTATCGCAGGTCGCGAGGAGATCGCGGTGGACATGCATCGCCGCTTTCGGAGCGCCGGTCGTTCCCGACGTAAAGGCGATCATCGCCACGTCGTCGGCGGCGGTGGGA
>JAJXXM010000406.1 GCA_021781095.1 bacterium | reverse complement strand
CTCGCTCCATTAGGTTTAGGATGCAGCCTTCGGCGGCTGCGGGATGTTAGAATCTGCGACGTTATGGCCATAGAGATCGACCTCACCGCTACGCCCCCTGAGGCGGTGCGCTACGCACGGAAGCCCGACTGGCTTCGCGTGAGCCTGCCCCATGGTGAGGACTACGAGCGCGTGAAGGCCAAGGTCTCCGGCCTCACGCTGAACACGGTCTGCAAGGAAGCGGCCTGCCCGAACCTTGCGGAGTGCTGGGGCGCGGGAACCGCCACGATTATGATCCTCGGCGACACCTGCACCCGCGGTTGCCGATTCTGCAACGTCAAGACCGGGAATCCCCGCGGGATCGTGGATTGGCTCGAGCCGACGCGGGTCGCCGATGCCGTTCGCGATCTCGGCTGGAAATATCTGGTGCTCACCGCGGTCGACCGGGACGATCTCGCCGACGGCGGAGCGTTGATTTTTGCGAACACCGTTCGCGCGATTCACGAACGCGTGCCGGGTGCGCGCGTCGAAATTCTCAGCGGAGATTATCGCGGCGACCTCACCGCTTTAGAGATCGTGCTCGATTCCCGCCCCGACGTTTTCGCCCACAACATCGAGACCGTACGTCGCCTCACCCCGCACGTGCGCGATAAACGCGCGAAGTACGATCAGTCGCTGGCGATCCTCCGACACGCGAAAGAACGCGCCCCCGAGCGCTTTACTAAGACCTCGCTCATGCTCGGCCTCGGCGAGCGACCCGAAGAGATCGAAGCGGCGATGGACGACGCTCGCGCGGCGGGTGTCGATATTTTCACGATGGGCCAGTATCTGCAACCCGGTAAGAAACATCTTCCGGTCACCGAATTCATCACCCCGCAGCGCTTTGCCGAACTCGGAGCGCTCGCCCGTTCGAAAGGATTCCATCAAGTCGTGAGCAGCCCACTCTCGCGGTCTTCCTACCACGCAGAGCAGGCGTTCTCGGCGTGACCAAGTTCTTTCTCAATCGTCCGATCTTCGCAACGGTCTTCGCGCTGATCATCACGATCGCCGGACTTATTGCAATTCCGACCCTCCCGGTCGCACAGTACCCGCAGATCAATCCGCCGGTCGTTACGATCTCGGCGTTCTACCTTGGCGCCGATCCGAAGACGGTGGAGTCCTCGGTTACCATCCCGCTGGAACAAGCGGTGAACGGCGTCCAAGGTCTCAATTACGTCTCGTCGGTGAGCGCGCAAGGTTCCTCGTCGATCACCTGTACCTTTCACTTAGGGACCGATCTCGACATCGCCGCCGCCGACGTGCAGAACGCGATCCAGAGTGCGTTCGGGCGTCTTCCTGGAACCGTAACGCAATCCGGCGTTACGGTCAGCAAAAACGCCGGATCGTTCGTCATGGGCATGGCGCTCATCTCGAACACGAAAAAATACGACACGCTCTTCCTCAGCAACTACGCCGCGCTGAATATCGTCAACGATCTCAAGCGTATTCCGGGCGTCAGCAACGTCAATATCTTCGGCGAGCGCCTCTACGCCATGCGTATATGGCTCGACCCGCACGAGCTCGCAGCGCGCGGCCTCACGGTTACCGACGTACTCTCGGCGATTCAAACCCAGAACGCGGCCGTCGCCGGCGGCAGCATCGGCTCGCCTCCGCAGCCTGCGAACCAACCCTACACCTACGTCGTGAGCGTTCAGGGACGCCTCACGACGCCGCAGCAGTTCCGCGACATCATTTTGCGCTCCGACCCCAACGGCGGCATCACCCGCCTCGGCGACGTCGCGCGCGTCGATCTCGGCGCCGAGGATTACAGCAGCTTCTTGCGCTTCGACGGGCACCAAAACGTCGTCGGCATGGGCGTCCAGCAGTATCCTTCGGCAAACGCTCTCACCGTCTCGAGCGCGGTTATCGCCGAGATGAACAAGCTGGAAAAGAAGTTTCCAGCCGGCGTTCATTACCAAGTCGCCTTCAGCTCTACCGCGTTCGTGCAAGAGTCGATCAAGGACGTCTTGGTCACGCTATTAATTTCGATCCTCCTCGTGATCGCCGTCATCTACCTCTTCTTGCAGAACGGACGCGCGACGCTCATCCCCGCGATTACGATTCCGGTCGCCTTGATCGGGACGTTCGCAATCATGAAAATCTTCGGTTTTTCGATCAATACGATCACGTTGTTCGGCATCACGCTGGCGACCGGGCTCGTCGTCGACGACGCCATCGTGGTCATCGAAAACATCGAACGCATCGTAAAACTCCGCGGCACGGGTGTGCTCGCGGGGGCGGCCGAAGCGATGGAAGAGATCCAAGGAGCGGTCGTCGCGTCGTCGCTCGTCCTCCTAGCGGTCTTCATTCCGGTCGCATTCTTTCCGGGAACGACCGGCCAGATCTACAAACAGTTTGCGCTGACGATCGTCGGCTCGATTTCCATCTCGCTCTTCGCATCCCTCACGCTCGCGCCGCCGTTAGCAGTGAAGTTCTTGCACGTCGGCGACCGGCCGCCGCGTTTCGGCCTCTTTACCTGGTTCAATCGCCGCCTCGAGCGCTTTCGTAACTCTTACGCCGCGACGCTGCCGCGACTTATAAAAGTACGGCGTCGCGTTTTGGTTGGATTCGCGGCAACCCTGGCTCTCGTCGTCGTATTGTTCAAGGTTATTCCCTCCGGCTTCATACCCGACGAAGACCAAGGCTTCCTGATGTGTATCATTCAGGCGCCGGAAGGAACCTCACTTGCGGGAGAGCATGCGGTAGCCGTTCAAGTCGAGAAATATTTCCTCTCACAACCGCAAGTCGAGCACGTTTTTAATATTGGCGGATTCAGCTTCGGAGGCTCGACGCCGAATCGCGGAATGATGTTCATTCGCCTTAAACCCTGGAACGATCGAACGGGTCCATTCAATACGGCGAGCTTTCTTTCTCTTAAATACTTTTTCCACTTCATGTCGTATGCAAGAGCTCAGGTTCTCGTCGTAAATCCTCCGGCCATCAGCGGCGTTGGAACGACGGCCGGTTTTCAATTCGAGTTAGAGAACAACGGCACCTTAACCCTTCGTCAGCTAGATGCCGTGGCGAAGAAAATTATCGCGGCGGCCGCGAAGGATCCCCGGCTCGTTCAGGTGCGCACGCAATTCGCAATTAATTCACCGCAGCTCGATGCAACCGTCGATCGCCAGAAGGCGATCTCTCTCGGAGTCCCGCTCAGCGATCTCTATGCGACGCTGGGAGTCATGCTCGGCGGCGCGTACGTCAACGATTTTAATTATCTCGACCAATCCTATCGCGTCTACGTCGAGGGCGACGAGCCGTATCGCGATCGGATCGCGTCGTTACAGAGCCTCTATACGCGCTCGGCGAGCGGCGGCATGATCCCGCTTCCCGAACTCGTGAGCGTCAAGCGCGCCCTCTCCGCCCCGGTGATCGACCATTACAATCTCTACCGCAATATCGAGATTACCGGGCAAGCCGCGAGCGGGCACAGTTCGGGCGAGGCCATCACCGCGATGGAGCAAATCTTCAAACGCGTCGCGCCGCCAGGCGTCAGCTACGAGTGGAGCGGTATCTCGTTAGAAGAGATCCATGCCGGAACGCAGACGATCTTGCTCTTCACGCTCGGCATCATCTTCGTCTTCCTCGTGCTGGCGGCGCTCTACGAGAACTGGATCGACCCGCTCATCGTCTTGCTCGCCGTCCCGGCCGCCCTCTTTGGGGCCCTGGCATTGATCGGGTTGCGCAATCTCGTGCCTGACTTCATCTTTGGTATCCTCGGCGCGGTTGGGGTACCCATTCCCAATCCATTCGGGAACATGGCCCAGAACGTCTACGTTCAGGTCGGCTACGTTATGCTCGTCGGGTTGGCAAGTAAGAACGCGATTCTTATCGTCGAGTTTGCCAACCAACAGCTCCGCGCCGGCGCCGATATCACCACCGCCGCCCTCCGGGGGGCCCAAACGCGCCTCCGGCCGATCCTCATGACCTCGATCGCCTTCATCCTCGGCGCCACTCCCCTGGTCTTTGCCACCGGGGCCGGGAGCGCCGCGCGCCAGTCGATCGGCACGGTCGTATTCGGAGGGATGGTCGTCTCGACGTTCCTCAACCTCCTCGTCACCCCAGTGCTCTATGTGGTCATCAAGAGCGCGGAGGAGCGGTTTTTCGGCCGCCCGTTCGTGGAAACCCACGGCACGACCGCCGGGCTCGAGCTCGGAGAAAATTCGACGCCCCCGCAGGGTTAAGGCGACTCTCCACGCCAGGGAAAGCGGGCCATTAAGAGCAACTCTACCCTCCAACCGGGGGACGCTTTTCCGTTTTCCGCCGGGCTCCCGATTTGGAGATGCGAATGCACAAACTTTCTCTTCGCGCGGTAGCCGCTGGTGCGGCGCTGATCGCGCTAGGGCTCTCGGCGGCGCCGGCCGCCGCTACCACGAGCGAGGCCTTTGCGACCAACGTCGTCGGCGGCGCGAACACCGCGATTAAAAACGCGATGAAGGCCCCGACTGCGAAAAATGTCGTCGACAAGCACACCGTCGCTCAGGTTCCCCCGGTCGAACAGCACCCCGTCGGCGGTGCGACCGTCCAGCAAGGGCTTCCGACCGGCTTTACCTATACCGCCGATGCATCGATGGCGTTCCCCTACGGCAACATTGGAACCGCAAAAGGTCAGTGGCTGCCGGGCGGCGTCGATCTCGTTGCGGGATACGGCTTCAACCCGAATAACCGCTTCATGGTCTCGATGTACCAGCTTCAGCATTATCCGTACGGCTTCAACAGTGGAACCGTACCGCTCTACTTACAGGGTTTTGCCAATCCGATCGGATGCGTCAATCTCGATAACACCTCGGCGAACGGGTGCACCCCGCAGAACATCAACGTCACCACGAAGGATACGTTCCTGTTCTTCAACTACGAGCGACTCTTCTCGATTAAGTTCAATAACGGCCGCGTGCTGCCGATCGTGGTAACGCCGACCTACGTTTCGCGCTGGTCGAAAATCGGCGCGTCGACGCAGAACGACGACACCGTGCCCTTCGCCGTGAATCCGCCCGACGGACCGATCTTCTTCAACACGAAGACGCGTTCGGCGCAAGTTTGGTCGCTCGCGGTCACGGTGCCGTTCCTGAAGACGCCGAAAATGTTCGGCACGTTCACCGTCGCCCCGGGCTGGCTCAATCATCCCAACGGCATCAACGGCGTGAACAAGGCGCAGCTCTACCAGATCCTCTATCTCGAATACACGCCCGATTCTAAAACGAAGTTCTTCTTCGAACCCCAGAGTTCGCGCGACTATCTCCCAACCGATCCGTACGCGCAGCATCTCTTCGCATACTTCCTGGGCGTCTCGCGCCGCTTGACCAAGAACACGTTCGTTCAGCTCCAGCTCAACAGCGGCGGGCCTTCGAATGAGACTCCGTATGGCGTCTCGGCGATCTCCTGCGCCTCGATCACGCAATGCGCGCCGGTCGTCGGCGGCCTCAAAGCCACTCAAATTCAGATTCAGTTCGGCATCGGTTCGCCGAGCGTGATTCAGTTCTAAGGCAAGGATGAGAACGATGAAGATCAAGCATCTCCAACGCGCATTCGCCCTGGTCGCCATGGCCGCGCTCGCGGCTTGCGGCGGCGGTGGCGGCAACAGCGCCTCGACGATCCCGGCTCCGGGCCCCTCGGCTGCCCCGAACATTCTCTCCCGCATCGTCGGCGTCGGCGACAGCCTGACCGCCGGCTATCAGTCGGCAGGATGGCTCGGCGCAACGAACGTCCCGAACCCGCTTCTCACCGGCACGCCGTACGCCGGCGCACCGGCGCCGTTCGGCCAAGAGAACGGCTGGTGGTCGCTCCTCTACGAACAAGCGCAGACCGCAGTGACCGGCGCACCGTTCAGCCCGCTGTTAATGGCCGGCCCGACGAGCCCGCTTCCGCTTATCGCGGGGCCGGGTATCGGTAACGAACTCGTGCCCGCAAATCCGGCGCTCACCGGCGGGCTCGAATTCGGCCCGCTCTTCGGCACCGCACCCGGCGCGGGCTGCAAAGCAAACGATCAAGCGGCCTATAGCCTCTCGACGGTCGCGACGGCCCTGGTCAACCCGAGCGGAACGCCGATGGACCTCGGCATCCCCGGGCTCACCATCCACGAAGAGATCGCGATGCACCAACCGCTCGTCCCCAGCTGCGCGTCGATCCCCGGCATTCCCGCCGCGGTTCAAGGCGTCGTCGGCGGCGAGAGCGAGGATTTCTGGCCCGTGCTCCACGGCTTCACGAACCTCGGTTCCTCGTTGACCCCGCTCTCGGCGGCGGTCTCCCTGAAACCGACGCTCGCGACGGTCTGGCTCGGCGCGAACGACCTGCTGAAGTACGCCTTCAGCGCCGGACAGTGGCAGGGTGATGATACCAGCGTCGCCCAGGTCCAGAGCGATATCACCACCATCATCAATCAACTCAAGGCCTCCGGTGCCAAGGTTGTGGTAGCGAATATCCCCGATATTCTCGTCGCTCCGCAATTCTTCACCGTTCAAGACCCGGCGGTGCTCACCGCCGAACTCGCCCCGACGTTGCAGCCCTCGGTCTGCGATATCCAGGCCAACGCGGCTTGCACGATCGAGCTCTTCGCCACCTCGCAGAGCCCGGCGCTGCCGATCACGCTCCCCGAGGCACAGAGCCTCGTCGTTGCCGTCTCCAACGCCTACGGTTTAGGCGCCACGACCAGCACGCCGGGCTATCTCACGGAGACCGGCATGCTCACCACCATCGAGACGCTCGGTGCCGTCATCCAGGCGAACCCGACGCTGCTTGCAAATCCGACCGCGCTGGCGACGGCGTTAACCGGAGCGCTCAAGCTCGATCCGAACGGAGCGGGCACGGGGCTCGGCGGTAACTACTTCACGCCTGCGTGGGCCGCGCAAGTGCAAGCGGTCAACGACAACATCAACAACGGCATCCTCGCCGCCGCGCAGGCGACGAACACGCCGCTCGTCGACACGAAGACCCTCGAAGACAACCTCTCCTGGAAGGGCGCGATCGGTGCGAATCCGAGCCCGTACTTCCTGCAAGCGCTCACGATCAACCCCGGCAAATGCTGCACCCTCGGGTTCGGCGGCGGCATCCTGAGCTTCGACGGCTTGCACCCCTCGGATACGGGCTACGCGCTCATCGCCAACGCCTTTATCCAAACCATCAACACGGCATACGGAACGACGATCAACCCCGTCAGCCCCGTCAACGTGTACAACGGAACCGGATACTTCTATCCCGATCCGTTCGCACAGCACTAGCGTTCGGACGAACGCAAAGAAGCGGCCCGCCGAAACGTCGGCGGGCCGCTTCTTTTATTTCCGGGGCTCGCTGGTTCTACGCGTAGATCCCGCGCAGGCGCAGTGCTTTCACGACGCGATCGATCGCGATCGAGTACGCCGCGATGCGCAACGTGGTGTTGTGCGTCTTGGCGAAGTCTTGGATGCGATGGAGGTTCTCGAGTAGTGTATCTTCGAGACGCTCGTTCACCTCGGATTCTTTCCAGAAATACCCCATGCGATCTTGGACCCACTCGAAATACGAGACGGTCACGCCGCCGGCGTTCGCCATAATATCGGGAATCACGATGACGCCGCGCTCTCTAAAGATATTTGCAGCTTCGGGAGTGGTCGGGCCGTTCGCGCCCTCGACGATCAGCTTCGCCTTCACCTGCGCGGCATTATCGGCGGTAAAGACCTTCTCCAGCGCGGCCGGCACGAGCACGTCGCACGAAGCGGTCAGCAACTCGCTGTTACTGATCTTGTCGCCGCCCTTGAAGCCGTCGAGCGAACGATGCTCGGCGGTGTGCTTCATCGCCGCTGCGACATCGATGCCTTTCTCGTTGTAGTAGGCGCCGGTGACGTCGGAGATCCCGACGATCTTGCAGCCGCGTTCGGCGAAGAGCTTTGCGGCATACATGCCGACGTTGCCGAAGCCTTGAATCGCAATGCTGCTCTGCTCCGGCTTCAACCCCATCTTCGCCATCTGATCGAGCGCGCAGATCGTCACGCCGCGCCCGGTCGCTTCGACGCGTCCGCGCGAGCCGCCGATTTCCAGCGGTTTGCCGGTAACGACGCCGGGGACGTTCTGACGCACGTGCATCGAGTAGGTATCCATGAACCACGCCATGATTTGCGGAGTCGTGTTGACGTCGGGAGCCGGAACGTCTTTATCGGGGCCGACGACCTCGACGAGTTCGGCGGCATACCGGCGCGTGATGCGTTCGAGTTCGTTCATGGAGAGCGTCGCGGGATCGCAGGTAACGCCGCCCTTCGCTCCGCCGAAGGGAAGATCGACGACCGCGCACTTCCACGTCATCCAGAATGCGAGCGCCGTCACTTCATCGAGCGTGACGCCGGGATGATAGCGGATGCCGCCCTTCGCCGCGCCGCGCGCGAAACTATACTGCACGCGATATCCGGTGAAGACCTCGAACTCTCCGGTGTCGCGCTGGAACGGGATCGAAAAGATGATCTGGCGAGCCGGATGCGTGAGAATGAGTCGCATTCCCGCATCGAGCTCGAGAATATCCGCCGCTTCCTTGAAGTAGGTGATCCCGTCGCCAAAGACCGAGACATCGCGGGGCGAGGTGCTCATAGAAACCTGGTGCCTCCTAAAACTTTATGTGCGCAAAGAGCAAACCCGACTCACGTTTGCGCTCGCTCCATGCGGTTCCTGGAGCACTTAGGTCGCAGATGCTAGGTATACCAACCAGCTAGACGTTGAAGCGAAAATTGACGACGTCACCCTCTTGCATGACGTACTCTTTGCCTTCGCTCCGCAGCCGCCCGGCGGCCCGAATGGCATCCATGGTTTTGTACTCGGCATAGTCCTCGTAGCTGACGATCTCGGCGCGAATGAATCCGCGCTCGATGTCGCTGTGAATCTTTCCGGCGGCCTGCGGGGCTTTCGTGCCGCGCTCGATCGTCCAGGCGCGGACCTCCTGCTCCCCTGCGGTCAGGAACGTCATCAGCCCTAGGGTTTCGAAGGCGGCGAGTGCGAGTTCGTCGAGCCCGCGGCGCGCGATGCCGAGCTCGTCGCAGAAGGCGCGCGCTTCCTCGTCGGAGAGCCCCGCAAATTCCGCCTCGATCTTGCCGCAGAGCAACACGACCTGCGCCCCTTCGCTCTCGGCGACCCTCCGCACCGCCGCGACATAGGGCCCCTCCGTCGCGATCTGCCCTTCATCGACGTTGGCGACGTAGAGCAGCGGCTTCACCGTGATCAGAAAGCTCTCTCGGGCGACCTCGCGCTCGAGCGAGCCCTCGGGAAAGGCACGCGCCGGCCTCCCTTCCTCGAGGGCCGCCGTCAAACGGGCGGCGGCTTCATAACTCGGACGAAGCTTGGGGTTCGAGCGCGCCTCGCGCTCCAGGCGCTCGAGACGCTTGCGCATTGTGGCAAGGTCGGCGAGCGCGAGTTCGATGGCGATGATCTCGATGTCGCGCGCCGGATCGGGGCCCCCTTCCACGTGGGTCACGTTGGCGTCGTCGAAGCATCGCACGACCATCGCGATCGCGTCGGTCTCGCGAATGTGGCTCAGGAAGGCGTTGCCGAGCCCTTGCCCCGTGCTCGCCCCTCGGACGAGCCCGGCGATATCGACGAAGCGCACCGTGGTCGGCACGATGCGGCGAGCGTTGACGAGCTCTTGGAGCACCCCGAGCCGCTCGTCGGGGACGGCGACCTCGCCGACGTTGGGTTCGATCGTTGCAAAGGGGTAGTTCGCCGCCAATGCCTGCGCCGAACGCGTCAGCGCGTTAAAGATGGTGGATTTCCCGACATTGGGAAGCCCGACGATGCCGCAAGAGAGTGCCATGACAAGTCGGCTTCGCTTCCGCCCATGCCAGGGAAAGCCTGCCTCACGTAGGATTACTCCAGGGTATGCGCCAGATGAAGGTCGACAAGCTCGGAATCGATTTGCTCACCCACGAACCGGTCGTTATTCTCAAGGCGGTCGACGGCATGCACTTTTTACCGATTCTCATCGGGCCGTTCGAAGCCGCGGCGATCTCACACGTTCTCGAAGGCGGGCACGCTCCGCGCCCGCTCTCGCACGATCTCATGCTCTCCATCGTCGAAACGTTGGAGGGAACGATCGAACAGGTCGTCATTCACGATATTCGCGACTCGACGTTTTTCGCCAAACTCGTCGTCCGCGCCGGCGGCGAACTCAAAGAGATCGACGCGCGTCCCTCCGACGGCATCGCGCTCGCATTGCGCGCGAAAGCGCCGATTTACGTTACCGACAAAATCGTACTCGAAGAGAGCCGCGATGAAAACGGCGAGGGCGACGAAGAGGATCTCTCTCGGTTTAAGAAGTTTCTCGACAATCTTAAACCGAGCGATTTCAACCGTTAGGCGAGTATCGCCGCGCTAGCGGCTTCCCGACTGTTGGACGACCTGCCCGTTGAGCATGATCGTGTTCTTCAAAATCGTCGACGCACTCTGTAGCCAGTTCGCTCCGCGTTTCACCCACACGTCGGTCTCCCGCGTACTCACTTGAATCGGCGCGGTCCCGCTCTGCGCGGCGACGGTGCCGTCGGCGGACTGCTCGACGTTGACCGTTACGGTATTGCCGTCGGGACTGACCGAACCGCTCGAGATCGTCGCAGCGCAATCGGTCAGCGTGAGGCCCATCATTGCGACCTGTTGTTTGATCGCACCGATCGCCTGCGCTTTCGTTACCTTCGTTCCGTTCGGATCGTTCTCAACCCAGTGGTTCGTGAAGGTTTTACTAAAGCCGTCGATATCGGTGTTTTTCAACAGCGAGCACTGGTTGGCGTACGCCGCCGAGATCGCGGCCGAGATCGCCGGGGGGAGCGGTGCGGGCGCGGCGGCGCGTGCGCTCTTGGCGATGCCTGCGCTCAGGACGATACCCGCCAAAAGAATCGAAAGTCCACGTATAAGCACGAGTGTGAGGAACCTCCAAAGAGTAAGGGTGCGAGCCCTCCATTCGGGGCCGGAGGAGGAGGTTCCGCCTCGTCCGGGGCGAGCGAACGGATCAGAGCGGCGTGACGCTCCGCCTCCGAACCACGCTCTCCACCGCACGCCAGCGCGCGCCGATCAACTCCCAGCGCTCGACTGCATGAAGGTCGACCCTGTAGTTCCGCGTGCCAGCACCGGGAATCGCGACGGCAAAGGTCTCGACGATATGGAGCGGCACGGAGACGCCCGTCGGCGAGGGGCGCTCGCTCGGTGCGCTCGCACGGCAACGCTCGATTCGGCCGCTCCCGGATTGAAACCACCGCGCGAACGTCGCGAGGACCTGCGCGCGTGTCTCGAGCCGACCGCCCAGGTCGACGAAGCGATAGCTCGGTGCGAGCGTCGCCGCGTACGACGAAAGGTTGCCCGCTAGTAAAGCGTTGCATTGCGCCCGATAGAGGCTCGGGCCGAATGCCGTCACCGCAGCGAGCAGTAGGTGTTTGAAAACGAACATCGCAGGGTCGTCGATTCTCCTCACGAATCTGCAACTCATGCAGACGAACGAACAAGCAGATATCGGCGTTTTCGGCGGATCCGGATTCTATTCGCTCATCGAAAATGCGCGCGAACTTTGGATCGAAACGCCGTACGGCGCACCGAGCGATCGCGTTGCGCTCGGTGAGATCGCGGGGAAACGCGTCGCCTTCCTTCCCCGCCACGGGAAAGACCATCGCTTTCCACCGCAGGCGATCAACTATCGCGCGAATTTGTACGCGATGAAAATGCTCGGCGTATCGCGCATCATCGCGCCGACGGCATGCGGCTCGCTCGCAACGCACGTCAAGCCCGGCTCGATGGTCGTCGCCGATCAGGTCGTCGATCGCACGACCGGGCGCCGCGACACCTTTTTCGACGGACCCGTAACGACGCACGTCTCCTTCGCCGACCCCTATTGCCCGACGCTACGCGGCATCGCCGTGAAATCGTTGGTCGAACTCGGCATCGAAACGCACGAGCGCGGAACCGTCGTCGTCATTCAAGGGCCTCGTTTTTCGACGCGCGCCGAATCGAAGTGGTTCCAGAGCCAGGGATGGGAGGTCATCAACATGACCCAGTATCCCGAATCCTATCTCGCGCGCGAACTCGAGATCTGTTACGCGAATATCTCGTTGATCAGCGATTACGACGTCGGTC
>JAJXXM010000031.1 GCA_021781095.1 bacterium | reverse complement strand
GAAGATAGACTTTGTGCCCGCCGACGATCGCTTTCTGCGTGTAGCCGCTGCGCCGTTCGGGCATGCGGCGCCGCTTGGCGATATAGCGATAGACGAGCTTCTCGGCGATCTGCACCGGGGTGTGATATGGCTGCGTCGGCGTCTCCTCGGCCTCCATTTCGCCGCTGAGATCGTAACTCGCAGCGAGCGGTTGGCTCAGCTTCGATCCGTCGCGATAGAGCGCGACCGCCTTGATCATCTTTTCCCAGCTGTAGCGGTAGGCTTCCTTGACGTCGGCGATCGTCGCCGTCTGCGGCAGATTGATCGTCTTGGAGATCGCTCCGCTGACGAACGGTTGCGCCGCCGCCATCATATCGACGTGGGCGAGCGGACGAATGAAACGCGTGCCGTATTTGCCGCACGGCGTCGCGCAATCGAAGACCGAGAGATGCTCGTCTTTGAGCTCCGGCGCGCCTTCGAGCGTCATGCGCCCGCAGATATAGGCCGAGGCCTCCTCGATCTGCCGGTTGCTAAAGCCGAGCCCATCGCGCAGGATGGAGAAGCTCCAGTCGTCGAGTTGCTCGGCCGAGATGCCGAGCGTCTCGGTGCAGAACGCCTCACCGAGCACGAACTTATTAAAGACGAAAGGTAACTCGAACGCGCCTGCAAGCGAGCCTTCGACCTTCGCAATCGTCGCGTCGTCAAAACTCTTCGCGCGCAGCGTCGCACGGTTGATATGCGGGGCGCCTTCGAACGACGCCGTGCCCTTGGCGTAGGTTTCGATCTTCGCGATCTGCTCTTCGCTGTAGCCGAGCTTTCGCAGTGCCGGCGCGACGGATTGATTGACGATTTTGAAGTAGCCGCCGCCGGCGAGTTTCTTGAATTTCACCAACGCGAAATCCGGTTCGATTCCGGTGGTGTCGCAATCCATCACCAATCCGATGGTATTATGCGAAATAAAGCCGTTCGCTATGTAGGTGACGTTTGCGGGTACCGAAAGATCGTAGGTATGTTGCTCTCCGCCATCATCGTTTGAAGCGACCGAGTCGTAGAAGAACGAGAGCGCCGATTTTAACTCGGGAAGATTCGTGCGTTCAAGCAAAGCGGTAACCGTCGCGCGGCTGAGCGCCCCTTCGTGGCGGCTCTGATAGGTAGCGGCGCGTCCATAGAGGTCGCTTTCCTTCGGAACGACCTTCGCGATTAACGATGCGGGCAGGAAGACGCGGTCGCCCTTCGTGCCCTGCCAGGTATCGGAAAAATGGACGCTCTCCGTTTTGCGCCTTCCGATAAATCCGACGGCGCTCATGAAGGCCCGAGCGTATGCCGCATTTCGGACGCGAAGCACGAAAAGATCGTTCTGCCCCCATCCGGAGGTATCGATCTTCGTGCTGGTTGGGATACCGAGCGCAAGCAAGAGCGTCCGCAGTTCATCTGCAAACGACGAGCGCGCCGTCGTGATCGAAGCCGTTCCATTCGTAACGGTTCCGTCGGCCTCGAAGACGCCGCGAAGAAACGCACCGTAGATCGAGGGATCGTTCGTAGCGAGAATCGCATCGGGGATTCGGGGCGTATAGCCTTTTCCGCGATGCTCCGGCGAGGGAGCGAGCTTCATGAAGCCGCAGGCTTCCCACCAATTTACGAGTTCGACGGAATGAATCGCTACTTCGATATATTTGCCCCTGACCGTTAACTTCGGTTCGATAGTAAACAGCGAACGACTGAGTGCGACCAAACGGTCGCATACGTCGGTGTCGTCGGCGGCGACGCAAAGGCGGAGGCCTCTTGCATGCAGCGATCCGTCGCCCATAAAATACCCGACCAGTTCGGCAAGCTCACTGGTAACCGTGCGTGGAACCTGCGTCGTATAATCGCAGGTCCAATATTGCTCGCCGAGCGGAGGAAGCGCGACGACGTTGGGCTCGCCTGCGAGCGTTCCCATCGAAAGCGCGACCGTATCCTTCGGAGCAACCTCCGCAAGGCGTTTCCATACCAACTGGCTCGTCTCTGGGTCTACAACTTTGACGCGGTGCTCGGGGGTGCCCTGAATGACGTAACCGTTGGCGGTCGTTATGCGGCGTGTCGGCGAGATTCCGTTAATAAAGAATTTCGTCGCGCGTTGCTCGCCGTCATCGGTGAGGACGCGGAAATTCGTATCCTGCCATTTCGCTCCGTCAACGTTGCCGAGGCGCTCGAGGCGTTGCAAGCCACGATCGGTCGAAACGAGCGTCGTGCCGACAAGGCAGCCGGTAGGTGCGATCACGGTGACTTGCGCGTTGCGATATCCGTGCACTTCGCCGATCGAGAGCGCATCGTCCCACATTTTGCGCGCGAGCGCCCAGGTATTCTGCGTGAAGAGTGAGGGTGCGTGCGTCACCGGCGAGACGCTGAGCCCTTCGTATTCGCCGGCGGGCGTTTGGTACGCGGCGCGACGATGGTTGCGAATGACGCGGAGCATCGAATCGGCATTGGGTTGATAACGCGGAAACGCGCCGAGTTCTTCGGCCATCTCCGCCGAGCAACGATAGGCAGCTCCGGTCATCAACGCCGAGATCGCCGCGCACCAGCCGAGCCCTTCGGGCGAATCGTAGGCTAAGCCCATGTGCATCAAGAGCGTACCGAGGTTTGCATACCCAAGCCCTAAGGTGCGGAAATCGTAGGATTTCTGGGCGATCGTTTGGCTGGGGAACTGCGCCATCAGGACGCTGATCTCAAGCGTAAAGGTCCAAATGCGGCACGCCTGTGCGAAGCGCGGCGCATCGAATTCTCCGTTTGCATCGAGGAAGGTCGCGAGATTCAAGCTCGCGAGATTGCACGCCGTGTCGTCGAGAAAGAGATACTCCGAGCAGGGGTTGCTCGCGTTGATGCGCCCGTCGCTCGGGCAGGTGTGCCATTCGTTAATCGTATCGTCGAATTGCAGCCCGGGGTCCGCGCACTGCCACGCCGCAAGCGCGATGCGCTCCCAGAGATCGCTTGCGGGGAAACTCTTCGCCACGCCG
>JAJXXM010000393.1 GCA_021781095.1 bacterium | reverse complement strand
TTCGCGGCGAGCGCTTAAGCGAGCGGCGAGGAGCCTGACATTGATTCTCCGAGACGCGAGCGTCTAGCGAGTCGCGAGCGGCGCAGCCCACGGTGCGCGCCGCGATATGCCGCCTCGATACGCCGCCTCGATACGCCGCCTTCGGCGGCTACTCGGCGTGACAAGGGCGGCAAGCGCGCGCATCGTGGGGGCGACGTTCGCGGCGAGCGCTTAAGCGAGCGGCGAGGAGCCTGACATTGATTCTCCGAGACGCGAGCGTCTAGCGAGTCGCGAGCGGCGCAGCCCACGGTGCGCGCCGCGATATGCCGCCTCGATACGCCGCCTCGATACGCCGCCTTCGGCGGCTACTCGGCGTGACAAGGGCGGCAACTCGGCGTGACAAGGGCGGCAAGTCGGCGTGACAAGGGCGGCTACTCCGCGTGACAAGGGCGGCTACTCCGCGTGACAAGGGCGGCAACTCGGCGTGGCACGAGCCGCAAGCGCGCACTTACGGGCGAGGAGCGAAGAGCGAGAGCTGGTTCGACGCGCGTTCGCCGAGCGCCGCAACGCGCGTCCCGAGCAGGCGGATCGGCGCACCATCGATGCGCGCGCGCTCCAAACAACTGCGGGCGGCGCGATAGATCGCTTTCGGCGACTGCGTCGGTTCGCGCAAGCTCGTTTGCCGCACGCGAAGGGAGAAATCGGCGAACTTGATCTTGATACCGACGGTGCGCGCCCAAAGATTTTTCCGTTGAAGATCCCCGGCGAGTTCGTGCGCCTGAGCGACCAGCAAGTCGCGCAAACGCGCTTCGTCGGCGAGGTCGTACTCGAAGGTCTCCTCAGTCGAAATCGATTTCGTCTCTCGCGCGTCGCTGACGGTCCGTCGATCGATGCCCAGTGCGAACTCGCGCATACGCTCCGAGGAAGAGCCAAAAAGTTCGGCGAGAGCGGCCTCGTCGAGCGTCAGGATATCGGCGACGGTTACGATGCCGCGCTCGTTGAGGCGCGCTTGCGTTTTCGGGCCGATGCCCCACAGTCGCCCCACCGAGAGCGGCGCGAGAAACGTGCGCTCGTCGCCGGGCTCGACCGCGAGCATGCCGTTGGGCTTTGCGAGCTCGGAGGCGATCTTTGCGATCATCTTCCCGCACGCGAGCCCCGCGCTGATGGTCAATCCCCGTTCGCGAAAGACCTCCGCGCGAAATTGCTCGACGAGCAGTTTTGCTTCACCGAACTCCATCTCGTTGAGATCGAGGAAAGCTTCATCGTGCGAGAGCGGCTCGAGCACGTGCCCGCGCGACCGTAGGATTGCGAAGATCGCCTTCGATTCGCTCCGGTAGCGTTCCATCTCCGGCGGCACGACCACGAGGTCGGCGCAACGCTCCAACGCTTGGTGGAGCGGCATCGCCGAACGAATTCCGAAGGGGCGTGCTTCGTAGGATGCCGTCAGCACGACGGAGCGACGATGTGCCCCCGCCACCACCAAGGGGCGCCCGCGAAGTTCGGGGCGATCCCGCACCGCGACGCTTGCATAGAACGCGTCGACGTCGAGATGCGCGATCGGCACGGAGCCTTAGGCGGCCTCCGCATACAGGCGAAGGATCGTCGCCATATTGCGCTCGTCGTCCGCATCCTCGCCGGGCGTCTCGAGAATCGCGACCTTTCCTCGCAACTCGGCGAACCCGAGTAAGGCGCGAAAACCGTTCTCGCCGATCAGACCCTCGCCGATATGCCAGTGGCGATCGCGATTGCCGCCGAGCGGAATTTGCGTGTCGTTGAGATGAAACATCCGCAGACGATCGAAGCCGATGTGCGTGTCGATCGCCTCGACGAAGCGCGAGACGTCATCCTTCGTATCGATTTTATATCCCGCCGCCCAGGCGTGCGCCGTATCGATACAGACTCCCAGTTGCGGGTGATCGACCGCGCGCATGAACGCTCCCAGCTCTTCGAGCGTTCCTCCCGCGAGCGCTCCGGCGCCCGCCGAATTTTCGAGCACGAGCGATACCGACGGCGGAATCTCCGAGAGGGCCTCGCCCAGCGCCGCCGCAATCGCCGCAAAGCCCGCCTCACGGTCGCGCTTTCCATACGAACCGAGATGCGTATTGACCAAAGCGATGCCGGCGAGCGCGGCCACGCGAAGATCGTGTTTCAAAAGGTTCAGCGAACCGCTAAAGATTTTCGGATCTTCGCTAGCGAGGTTAATAAGGTAGGGGGTATGCGTCACCGCGGGGTCGAGATCGTTCTGCGCCCGTAACGCGGCAAACGCTGCCAGCGCTTCCACCTTCGGCGTCGCTTGCCGATACGCGCGCGGGTTGCTCGTGAACACTTGCATCGTCGTGCAGCCGAGGGCGGCGGACCGACGAACCGCAGCTTCGTAGCCGTCGGAGAGACGCATATGCAGTCCGAAGCGCATGCTATGCCGCCTTGCGAGCGAGATAGAGATATTGCATGTAGGCGTGCTGGAAGCTCCCGATTTCGGGGCCGAGCTGTTCGACGAAGAGACGTTCCAACGTTTTTACGTATCGCTCGATTCGATCGGCGGAGATTCCGGCATGCTCGAGCCGGATGCGCTCTTCTTCAAAGAATGCCGCACGCGTCGTCACCAGGCGCCATTGCACGACGCGCAGCGATTGCCCGACGAACGGCGCGGCATAAAACTCACGGAAGCCGCCGACGAGCGTCCCGGCGAGCGGATGAATATCGATCTCGCGCGCGGCTTCGTCGCAGAGCGGACGAACCGGCGACCCCGAGAGTGCGTGCTTCCACCAAATAGCGACGGTGCCGCCGGGTTTGAGTACGCGGTGCGCCTCGGCGATCGCTTTCGCGCGATCGAAGAGATGGTACCCCTGCGCGCAGATATATCCGTCGAAGGTTGACGCTTCGAACGGCAACGCGGTGACGTCGCCGAGACGCCAGGTCGCGGTCGGATGCAATCGGCGGGCCCGGTCGAGCGCTTCGGCGTGGAGATCGATGCCGGTAACGACGGCCCCGTTATCG
>JAJXXM010000001.1 GCA_021781095.1 bacterium | reverse complement strand
TACCGCCTATCACGAATCGGGGCACGCGATTCTCGGCGCGATGCTCGATAAATCCGATCCCGTGCATAAGGTCACGATTATCCCGCGCGGAATGGCGCTGGGTATTACCTGGTCGCTGCCCGAGGACGACCGCCACAGCGTCACGCGCGAAGAGCTGCTCTCCGATATCACGATGGCGCTCGGCGGACGCCTCGCCGAGGAGATCCAGTTCGGCGACGTGACGACCGGTGCGAGCAACGATTTCGAAAAAGCCACGCAGCTTGCACGGCGGATGGTAACGCAATACGGTATGAGCGATCTCGGCCCGATTCAATACGGGCGAGGCGCGCACCAAGTCTTCCTCGGGCGCGATTTCGGCGAGGAACGAAATTACTCCGAAGAGGTCGCGAGCAAAATCGATGCGGAGGTGCGCCGCATCGTCGAGACCTGTTACGAACGCGGCCGCCAACTGCTCAGTACGAACTGGGATAAAGTCGAACGCATGGTGGCGTCGTTGCTCGAACACGAGACCGTGGAGGCAGACGAGGTGCTGGCAATCGTCCAGGGACGCCCCTACGACCGCGGATCTTCCGAAGACGCTCCGGAGGCGCCGCCGCCGGACCGCAGCGTCGGCCATCCGGCCGATCGCGGCGATACGCATCGCTTGCCGCCGACGATCTCGCCGGAGCCGGCGTGAAGCGCCTCGCACACGCGATTCTCGCGTTTGCCGTTCTCGCTCCGATCCTCGTCGTTCCTCGCGCAAGCGCGGAGCAGGGCGTAGCGATCGGCGAACTGCACAGCGGCGCGAGCTATGCGTTTGCCGCCGACCCGGGCTCGCCGACCGCGGCGATCGGCCTTTGGTTGCGCGTGCCTGCAAGCGGCTATTCGTTCGATGCTCCGGGAATCGCCGATCTTGCGGCGCATGCCCTCGCCGACGCTCCGATCGCGGGCGGATCGTCGTTGCGCGAGATCGTCGAAAACGTCGGCGGAACGATCGAGATCGAGCCGTCACCGAATCTTTTAGGAATCAGTGTCGTTGTTCCCAAGGCGGAGGCATCGACCGCGCTCCACGCGTTGACGCAAGCCTATTTTGCCGGAACGATCGACGAAAAAACGCTCGACGAAGCGCGGCACGAGACCGGTGTACGTGCCGTCGAAGAGCGTTTTAATATCGAGAACGAACTCGAGACCCATCTTTTTGCAGCGCTTTTCTCCGATGGACCGATGCACTCGCCGATCTATCCGACCTCGGCTTCATCGCTCGATGCGATTCATTTGCAACGCGTACAGCAGTATGCCGAGCGAGCTTTTCGCCCGGGGAATGCGAGCCTTTCGTTTGCGGGCGCGGTCGGTGACGGACTCTTAGGGGATGTCTCGGTGGGCGGACGCTCGGGAAACGACGCGCCGATCGGATCGCCGGTCAGTGCGAGTGCTTCAACGCAGTCGGTCGAAGGTTCGAGCAGGGCCATCGCCATCGGGTTCGCAGGGCCGCCGATTACCTCGCGCGATGATGCCACGGCGCTCGATTTTGTCGCGTCGGCCCTTCTCGACCGGCAACTGGGCCGGGCGTTACCGCTGCCTACCGGAAATGTGGCGGTGGCGCGCTTCGTCACGTTGCAAAGCGTCGGCGTCTTTACCATCTTTGGTGTCGGCAACGATCCAAAAAAGATGGAAAATGTGTTGCTTGCGGATCTCACGCGATTGCGCACGCCGCTCTCGCAATCGCGTTTTCAACGCCTGCTTCGAGCTTTTCAGTTTCATATCGCCTCGGCGATCGACGTGCCCCAGGGGCTCGCCGATAATCTCGGTTGGTATGCTGCCGCGGGTGACGCGGCATATGCCCCCGGCTTGCCGGGTGGTGCGTATGCCCGGAGTATTGCACGGCTCACACCGGAGCGCATTGCCGCCGCGGTGCGACGTTATCTCAACCATCCAACGACGATCATCATGAACCC
This sequence comes from bacterium, assembly GCA_021781095.1. The sequence continues at coordinate 1,050 of JAJXXM010000001.1, read as the reverse complement.
CATCGCAGAAAAGAGCGTGTAATGAAGCGCCTCGCGCCGTTCGCCGTCGCCCTTCTCCTCGCAGCGCTCTGTACGCCGCAGAACGTCCGCGCCGAAAGCGGAAGTGCAACTGCGGCATTGCCGGTTCGTCCGGTGACCTTCGTGCAATTCGATCTGCGCGCCGGGCTCGACCGGGAGCGCGAGAGCGAGAACGGTGTCGCAGCGCTCGATGCGCACCTGCTCGCGCGGACACCGGTCGAGGTCGGCGGCCTCTCGCTGCCGCTGCAAGATGCAATCCGTTCCGAGGGCGGCGATCTCAGTATCAACGTCCATGACGATCGCGTCGCGATCGAACTCGCGGGGCTCCCGCAGGCGATGCCGACCCTCGTCGATGTGTTGGCGACGGCGATGAATGCACCGGACTTCTCGCTGGCAGCCCTGACCGAGGCGCGGAGAGCGCTCCTCGACCGAATCGCAGAACGTCGGCAGAATAACTGGGAGTTGGCGACGGAGATGTTGCGCCGTTCGTTCGCGCGTTCGGGCAATCTCGCGATGCCGCTCGAGGGGACACCGTTTTCGATTCAACATCTTTCGATCGCGCAAGCGCGAGCGTTCTATCGTTGGAACTATCGGCGTGGAGACCTCGCAACCACGATCGTCGGCGAAGAAACGCCGGGGCTCGCCGCCGCACTCACACGTCTCGGTAATGCGCTTCCCGGCGGCAAGTCGCCGCGGGTGAACTCGCCGTCGTTGTCGCTCGATGCGTCGAGTTTGATCTTACGCACGACGAGACCGACGCTCTCGACGATGATCGTCGCGTCATTTCTGGCTCCCAAACCGACCTCGGCGGATTTCCCCGCAATGTTGGTCGAGGCGGCGCTGATGAAACGGATTCTCGCCGAAACGGCGGGTCTGCCCAAAGGGCTCGATGCGTTTTATATCCGCCGATCCTACGGTGCTCGATATCGCTCGCTCGGCGGGCATCCGCAGTTACTGCTCTATGCATCGGGTGCGGTCGGTCGCCCCGATCGGCTCATCGGTGGAGCGCTCGCGCTATCGCAGATGATCGGT
>JAJXXM010000092.1 GCA_021781095.1 bacterium | reverse complement strand
TGATACCACCGGAATCGAATGCCGGTGCATGAACCAGCACTAATTCACGCGGAAATTTCCACGGAGTAAGCACGAGTACCGGCGATCTCCGCGCGGCCTCGCCGACCGTGGAAGGATCGATCTCGCTCCACGATCCGTGGTGGTCGAGCGCAAAGGCTTCATTGCGTTCGCCATAGCGGACGTGAATCGGGAAACGCGCCATGCCCGGAATCTCGTCACCGAGCACGACGTTCCCCGCGAATGCATCGATAAGCGAGGATTTTCCGCGCCGTAACGCTCCCAGAATCGCAACGCGCCAGCGTTGCGGGCGCAATCCGCGGGCGTAGGCCTCAGCGTCGAGGCTCGGATCGCTATGCGCGCGACGGAGCATCTCCGTGCCGGGGTCGACCGCGGCGATCTCCGGTTCTTCGCGCAGAAAGGCATCGGCGATGCGCGCGATCTCGGCGATCTCTCCCTCGATCTTGGCGCGCTGCGCGCGCATGGCATCGGTAACGGCGGCGACGGATCCGGCGGCCGCCGCATCCAGCGCGCGTTCGATGCTGCCGATACCTGCGTCACGCGCACTTCGCCCGGCTTCGATCAGCGCCGCATCGAGCGCCGCATCGACGCGATCGATATTTTGTCCGATGCGCTTGCCTAAATCTTCGACATCGACGCGCAACGCCGGAAAGATCGAGGCGCGCAAATCGGCAATGAGTTCTCGTTTCATGTACGTTTCGTTTGCGGCGGCGGCGAAACGCATGGAGATCGCATGGACGAGGGCGATCGCCGGGCCGCCGATCGCATCGAGCACGATCGTCGCCGCGATCGCGGTGGCGGGCTCCCCGCTCCAGAGGCTCGTTCCGGGATGCCCCCCAAATGCGACGGCAGCGGATTCCACGAGAGAAAAACGGAGCGGAATGTCGGTGCCGCCGCCGCGTTCGATTTCCTCGAGCGGTTCGACGGCAAGCAGTGCGATGCGCTTTGCGAATGCTTCGACGGCTTGGGCGGTCACGCGGTCGACCAACACGTGCAACCGAGCACGATCGCGCAATTTTGCAATATCGGTGGTGTCGAATGCTTGTGCGAGCGCGAGTTCGAGCTCTTCGGCGAGTTCAGCGCTCTCTTTCGCGAGATGAAGGCGGCGTTTTTCGCCTTCATCGACCAGGCGACGGCGTTGCATGGCGATCCGCTCGTCGAGTTCGACGAGTTTCGGTTTGCGCGCGACGAGTTCGCCTTGCAGCCGATCTTTGGGAAGAGCGAGCATCGCGAGATCGCCGTCGATGCGAACGAGTGCATCGCCGCCGACGCGCGCTGCGGCATCGCGTGCGCGACGAAGGCGCGAACGCCCGGTGCGCGCGATCAACGATGCGTCGAGCGCTTCGAGAAAGGGCTGAAAGCGACTCGATGCGACGCGCTCTGCGTTCCCATCGAAAGTCCCTTCGACGTAATCTCTCGCCGAGAGCGGATAGACGAAGGTTCTCGGCGCGTGAATCGCGGCGAGCCGTTCGATGCGCTCGGTTGCGTTCTGCCAGGCCGGGCGTCCGTCGGCGCTTAAGCGGCTCCAAAGATCGATTTTGGTTTGAACGATAAAGATGCTGTCGATGTGGCGGCGCACGATTCCCAAGAACGATGCATCGCCTTCGCTAAACGGTTGTTGCGTGTCGATGAGGTAGAGTACCGCATCGGCGCCGGGGAGAAAGCTGAGCGTCGCTCGACGGTGTGCGGGGTTCGCCGACGCGAGCCCAGGTGTGTCGGCGACGAGAAAGCCGCGTGCGAGAAAATCGGAGGGCGTTTTCACCCGGACGCGCGTCGGGGCATCGCTCTCGTCGGTGGTCGCCGCGTGCATCGTGCCGACATCACCGGATCCAACGGCGATAAAGCGGTTGAGGCGGTCGAGCGGGATGCGCTCGGAGCGGCCGCTTTCGTAATAGGCGGTGGCTTCGTCGCTCTCGCCGTCCTCTAGTTCGGTAATCGTCGCCGTGGAGGGATTGATATCGACGGCGAGCAGGCCGACGAGGCGCTGTGCATCGCCGGTGGTTTCGCGACGAAACTTTCCAAGCAGCGCGTTGAGCAGGTACGATTTTCCGCTGGAGAATTCGCCGACGACCGCCAATACGAATTTCCCGCGAGCGAGCATTTCGCGCGCGGAGCGAACCGGCGCGCAGTCGCGTTCGCCGAGCGCTTCTTCAAGAACGAGGAGACGCGCGACGAGTTCGTCGCGCGTCCGGTCGTATCGCCGCATTGCATCGGCGCTAACGTTCTTTAATACGCTCAAATAGGTAGTCGCTATGCGGTTCGCAGATGCGCTTCAAGCATCCAGAGGCTCTTGTCGGCGGCGCGACAGAGTTCGGTATAAATATCGGCGGTCGCTTGGTCGCCGAGCTTTGCACTCGCGTCGATCTGCTCGCGGAGATGATTGGCGAAGATCGCCATGCGTTCGGCGAGCGCTTCGAGGTGCTGTTTGCCGTCGATGGCGTGGTGCGGATATTCGCCGAGAATCGATCGCTCGGCGGCGATCTTGGCGGTGCCGAGCGCGGTGCCGCCGAGTTGCAGGACGCGCTCGGCGACGAGATCGACGGCGGCCTCCGCTTCGGCTGCGAGCGTATCGAAAAATTCGTGGAGCGCGATAAAGTTCGGGCCGGCAACATTCCAATGCGCCTGCTTGATCTGCGTCTTGAAATCGAGTGCGGTCGCCAAGGTTGCGTTCAACAGCGCGATAAGCCGCTCGCGGCCTTGTACCGGCAAATCGATGCGGGTGCGGTGGAGAAGTGAATTGGATGCGGTCATTCTACGATCGTCCTTCATACTTTGGTCGAAGTGTGTAACTCCGCATCAACCACGGTAGCGTGGCCGAGGTTTCGGCGCCGCTACTTTCCTCGAATGAGCCCCAGCGCGACGTCCCGTTCGCGCTCCATGCTCGCGCGGTAGTCGGCCTCGACGTTCAGGCGCAGCAAGGGTTCGGTATTGGAGGGCCGGATATTCATCCACCAGCGGGGGTACGAAATC
>JAJXXM010000009.1 GCA_021781095.1 bacterium | reverse complement strand
AGGTTGTTGGCGATGCTCAGACCTTGAGCCATGTTATTTCCTCCTTGATATTTGCGCGCGGAGCGCGCAGGTAGAGACTAGTCATCTGCGAGGAAGCGTCCTGCTCCCTCCCCATGGATATCGGAGCTCTGGGGTATCGACTTTAGGGGGAACCCCCCTTCTTAATGTTTTTTTACGGGAATATGCGGCCGGAGTGCGGCGACGCCGGCCCTTCCGGGGGCCGAGGGATCCGCCGACGGGGCCGACTCGGCGGCGGCACGCTGATTGCTCCGCTGGATCTCTTCGTAGACCTCCGAGCGGTGCACCGGGATATCGCGCGGGGCATCGATGCCGATCTTGACCTGGTCGTGGTCGAGCGAGACGACCACCAAACGAATATCATCGCCGATCATAATCGACTGATTTGCTTTCCGACTCAGAACTAGCATCGTGCTGCCCTCCGTGGCTGCGGCGAGCCACGCAACCGGGCCCGCTTCGTCGATGAATTTCGCGAGAAGGGGGATCCCCCCCTGCGGGCAGGAGGGCGCTAGGCGCCTTGAGCGGCGGCGGAGCCGCCGGCGCTTGCCTTGCGCGGCAGCGGCATGCGAACGGGATACGAGCTGCCGTCGAGCGGCACTTGGCGCCCGCGGTGATTCTTGAGGTTGAGCAGAATCGGAGCGAAGAGGTTCATCGACATCTCTTCGGCGTTCGCGGAGACGATCACCACGCAGAGCGTCGCAAAATCGGTCGGCTGGGCGATTCCCAGCGATTCGACGGCATATGCGGGCACGCGCGGCGTATAGTCATCAAAGATCGCGTACGGGTCGGCGGTCGGGATCGCGACGTTGAGATCGTCGAGGCTCTGGAGCCAGATAAAACTCGGTTGCGTATCGATCGTCAGGGCGATCCAGCGATGGAGCTTCGGGAAACCGGGTAACCCCCAGGTGAATTCGAAGACATCGGTCGGCGAAAACGTGAACGTTCCGAAACGCGGGAAATCGATCGTCGTGCTCTCCGGCATACTTTGCACCGTGACATCATTCATCATTAACACCGTAAAGCCCCTCTTAAGCCCCTTATGAAATGTAGTCGAAGAGGCTCTTCTGCTCTAATTGAGCGGTCGTGCTGTATGCCGCCTGCAGCGCGGTCTGCGTAAGAGAGAACTGCGACGTTACTTTAGCAATATCGGTATCCTCGATATTCGACTGTACCTGGGTATCGTTAAGAACTTGTGCATCCATTGAGTTTCCGGCAGCTTGAATCGATTGGATGTTCGCCCCAAGAAATGCCCGCGCATTCGAAACTCCCTGAATCACGCGATCGATGTCGCCGAGTTGCGTGCTGAGCTGCTGTACCGTATTCGCTTGTGTTTGCAGGTTAAAGACCGCGGTGAAATTCGATGCGGTCGCCGCTCCCGCGCTCGGCACGTTATTGATCTGGAACGGGCCGGCCGCGTCGCTGAGAAGCAAACGCTCCGCGCCCTGTTGCGGGGAGACTCCCGGAACAAATTGCGCGGTGACTCCGGTTCCCGACGCATCGATCGCCGCAATGACTGCGCCGATCGTAGCGGTCGAGGCAAAGGTCAACGTTACACCGGAGGGGACTGAAGCATTAGCAATGTTGATCGATATTTGGCCGCTGCTGTCGGGAACGACCGAGGTAAGAAAACCCGCGGCATTGAGCTGGGTCCCCAAGGTGATATAGTAACCACCCTTATTGACCGCCACGCTGCTCTCATCGATCACCGTCGAACTCGTCAGCGCGAGTTGAAGGTTCTTCATCACCTGGAAGACATCGGGCGAGCCGTCGGGAGAGTTGAAATTAAATGCCTGTTGGAACGTCACCGAGGAGTTGATGATCTGCCCGTTGGGCAACCGCTGCGTCTGCGCTTGCAGATTGCCGCTAAAGGTGATGCCGTTCGGGGCAGTCCCGACCGCTTGCACCGGCGTGCCGGCAGTGTTCGCCGTTCCCGCAAAAACGTACTGTCCGGCAAATTGCGTGTTCGCAAGACCGACGCTCTCCTGAAAGAGTTGATTGACCTGGGTCGCGATCGCTTGACGTTGCGATGCGGTCACGACATCGCTAGCACCTTGAATGGCCAGCGAACGGACCTGCTGTAACACACTTGTCAGCGAACTCAACGCGCCGTCGACGGTCGTGAGTTGATTCGCGAGATTGGTCAGATTCGAGGAGGTCTGCGTTCCCAACGCACCATCGGTCCGAACGGCGAGATCCTCGGCGATCAACGACGGGTTATCCGAGGGTTGATTGAGCGACTTTCCGGTCGAGAGCTGCTGACCTTCGGTCGCCTGCTGCACGACGAGATTGTCGATCGCATTGGTCTGCTGTTCGTAGAGTGACGATGTGGCGATACGCATGTTCGAACTCCCTATCCTTAGGATCCGACTCCGAGATTATTAATGATCGTCTGCATCATTTGGTTGATGACGTTGATCGTTCGCGCCGCTGCCGAATAGGCGTTTTGGTACTGCACGAGGTTCTGCGTCTCTTCGTTGATGTTGATGCCGCTGATGCTCTGGCGAACTTGGTTGATATTATTCGCCAGCGTCGTCTGCGTTTTGTTGCCGGTGATCGCCGCTTGCCCATCGAGGCCGACGCGGGTGACGAAGTTTCCGTAAAATTGTCCGAGCGTCTGCGTCTGGGCGCTCTGCACTGAATAGCCGGCAGCATGAGCGATGCTCGGCGTAAAGCTCACCGACTCGATCCCGGTCGTCGGATCCATGGAGATTGCCGTGACGACGACGTTTTCTTGCGGAGCACCGCCGCCGGGGGTCGCATCGATCGTCAGCACCTGGCCGACCGCGATGTTGTTGACGCCCGATGGCAACGCCACCGCCGTCGTCGTTCCCGCCGTCGCAGCGGTCGCGGAGGTCGTCAGCAACGCCGGCACGCCGACATTCGCCGAGAAGACCGAGAGCAAAGCATTCGCGCCGGCGTTATCCTGCGCGCCGAATGCGTTTCCGGCATTTTGCGCGACACCGTCGATCGCTCCGGCCCCCAAGACG
>JAJXXM010000005.1 GCA_021781095.1 bacterium | reverse complement strand
TCTACGGTCAGGCAGCCGACCCTGGCTGTGCTCGCTCCACATCCCTGTTGGAGCGTCCATGCGCGCGTTCCGAGGCCCGCGTGCATGTCATTAGGTTGGATTATTATCCGCACTCTCCACAGGCCCTCCGTCGTTCTTCGTCAATTTTAAGACATATCGGCCTCCATCAAGGCTCCGTCAAGCGCTGATTAACGATTCGCGCTCAGGACCGACGGAAAAGAGCTCGATCGACACACCGACGAGCGTTTCGAGACGGGAGATATAGCGGCGGGCCGCATCGGGGAGATCGCCAAGTCTGCGCGCGGCGCCGATCTCCTCGTTCCAGCCATCGAGGTACTCGATCTCGACGGCAAAATCGGGGGAGCCGGCCTCGGCGAGCGTGGCGGGCCGCCCGGCCCGGCGATACCCAGTGACGATGCCGATCCGATCGAGCCCGGAGAGCACGTCGAGCTTGGTGAGTGCGACGGCGTGCGCGCCGTTGAGGGCAACCGCGTAGCGGGCCGCGACCGCATCGAACCAGCCGCAGCGGCGCGGGCGCCCGGTCACCGTGCCGAACTCTCGCCCGGCCTCGCGAAGATGTGCGCCCGCCGTGTCGTGAAGTTCAGAGGGAAACGGCCCCTCGCCGACTCTGGTGGTGTAGGCCTTGAGGATACCGATCACGCGCCCGATCGCGCTCGGCCCGACGCCGAGCCCCGTGCAGATGCCTCCCGCGGTGCACTGCGAGGACGTCACGAACGGATAACTACCGAACGAGAGATCGAGCAGCGTTCCTTGGGCGCCTTCGGCCAATATGCGCTTGCCGGCGGCAAGCCGAGCGTGCACGTACTCGACGCCATCGACGATCGCCGTGCGCAGGCGTGCCGCGGCAGCCAGCAAGCGCTCTTCCATTTCGCGGAAATCCGGGAAGACCGAGGGATCGGGCGTCGCGCGCTCGTGTGCGGAGCGAATCGCGCGGAGCCGACTGCGAAAGAGGCTCTCGTCGAGCGTTTCGCCCAGCGTGATACCGATGCGAGCGACGCGGTCGGCATACGCGGGCCCAATTCCTCGCCCCGTCGTGCCGATGCGTTGCTCCCCGCGCGCGCTCTCCGCGGCTCGGTCGAGAACGCCATGATCGGGTAGAACGATATGCGCGCGGTCAGAGAAGCGAACGCGCGATATATCGACGCCGACCTCGGCGAGCCGTGCAAGTTCTTCGAGCGCGCCTTCGAGATTGACGACGCAACCCGAACCGACGAAGAGTTCGACGCTGGGATGGAGCGCGGCGGAGGGAACGAGGCGCAAGGCGAGCTTCGTCTCGCCGACTTCGATGCGATGGCCGGCGTTATCGCCGCCGCCGAAGCGCGCGACGACGTCGTATCCGCGCGCGTACCAATCGACGATGCGCCCTTTCCCCTCATCGCCCCATTGCATGCCGAGTACGGCATCGATCCGTCCGCTCATTGGCTACGAAACTCCAGGTCCGCGCCGCTCCCCATCGGGATCTCCGGTTTGCCTTCGAACGACGTCATCACGAATTCTGAAAAAAGTGCATTGGGCCACCCGAAATTGGGACGCGTGAAATGCTTGGGATCGTTCGGATCGAACGATTCGTGTAAGAGATGGTCGCCGGGATCGCTCGCGAGCAACTCGTTGAGAACGTCCTGCTTCTCGGTCTGCGATCGCGCCGTAAGCCCTTGCATGATCAGTGCGAGCGGCCATATCCAATGATCGGGCGTATGGAAACTTCCGATCCCCGAGGCGTAGCGCCCCGAATAGAACGACGGGTTATCGTCGGAGAGCAGAAAGCGTCGCGTGTTTTGGTAGTAGACGTTGGATTTTGAGGTATAGCCGATGTAGGGAGCCGAGAGCAGGCTCGGGATGTTCGCATCGTCGGTGAGAATCGCGTGCCCGAGGCCGTCGACTTCGTAGGCGTAGATGTAGCCGTATTTCGGGACGAAGACGAGCCCGTAGGTTTGAATGCCGCGCTGCACTTCGTCGCGCAACGCATCGGCCGAGCGCGCGAGAATGACGTTGCGGTAGACGTTCCGCTCGATCTCGGCGATATCGCCGAGCGCGACCACCGCGAACATCTCCGACGGAATGAGATAGTTGTAATAACAGGCATCGTCGGAGGGGCGGAATCCCGTCCAAATCATCCCGGTATAGGCGACCGGGCGTCCCTTCCCGCCGTCGGCGAGCTCGGGTTCGGTGTAATGCGAATCGCGCGGATGGTCCTGTTCGCGCTCCATCGTATTGAGGATATCTTCGAGCGCTCGCTCCATATCGGGAGTAAAGATCGACGTGTCCCCGGTGGTCTTCCAGTAGCTCCACGCGAGCGTTACCGGATAGGCGAGCGAGTCGAGTTCGAATTTCTGTTCCCAGACGCGATAATCGAGCGTGAATGCATTTGCGTAGGGGTCGATCTGGATGTACTTCGCCATGCGGGCTAAGATCGCACGCAAGAGCTTCCGAACGCTGGGATCTTGCTTGGCGAAGAACAGGTACGGTCGTAATTGAGCGCTCGCGTCGCGCAGCCATTCGGCGGGGATATCTCCGGTCTTGACGTAGGCGGTTCCGTCGGGTGCGTACTCTGCGAGCGTCGTCGTATCGAGCAGAGCGGCACGAAACATCTCTTGCAAGTGCGCGTTCGGGCTACGGAAATCGGTCGCGGCCGCTTCGATGGAGGGAAGTTGCAGCGCGCTGCCGCTCGTCGAAAGCATCGCCGCCGTCATCAGCATCGCGAAGAACGCGGCGATCGCACGCCGCATCACAATGCGCTCTCGCCGAGGATCGCAATCGATCCGAGAGCCGCGCATTCCTCGCCGGCGAGCGGTTCGTACGAGACCAAGGCGAGCGAGCGCGGCGCTCGTTCGCGCAGCGCCCCCAACAGGAAGGTCATGCGTTGGAGGTCGTCGACGCGGTCGCAAACGATCAGCACGTCGCGGCCGTCGATGGGACGCGAGAGATCGGTGATAAAGCGACGTGCCGACACATCGCCGCCGATCGAGAGGAAGTCGATCTCGCACGGTACGTTCACATTGCGAACGAAGTCGGAGAGAAAAAAGAGTCCCGACCCGATCTCGGAGATGGCGATCGGAGCGTTCCCTTCATACCGCCGGTCGACGTCGCGCGCGAGCGCGAGCGTTCGCTCGCTGCGCCGAAGGTCGGATGGTACGCTCGTCATGAGCGGCCTGCTACGACTCCGCTCCACCTTTCTCCGCTTGGAGCGGCAGAAGGATTTCAAAGCGAGCGCCGCCCAGGGGCGCATCGCCGACGCGCACCTCGCCGCCCGCGCGCGCCACAATGCTTTCGACGATGGCCAAGCCGAGCCCGAGACCGCGGCCGTCGCCCGCGCCGATGCGGGCTCCGCGCTGGAAAACGCGCGCCCGCTCTTCGGGCGGAATGCCCGCCCCATCGTCGTCAACGCGCAAACGCGCGAACGGACGGGCGCGCGCCAACGAAACGACGATCTCGCCCGCTCGCGCGCCGTGAACGACCGCATTCTGCAAGAGATTGAGGACGACGTGCATGGCGGCATCTTCGTCGAGGGCAATAGCGAGCCGGCGCGCACCGCGCAGCTCGACGCGCGTCCCAGCATGCGCGAGGGCGGGATCGAGCGATCCGATCGCGCGGCGAACGACGGCGACGAGGTCGCACCGTGCGTCGGCAAGGTGGAGCGCGCTGCAATCGAGCAGCGAGAATTCCAGGACGCCGTCGACCAGCCGCGCCATGCGCAGCGTCTCGGATTGTGCGATCTCGAGAAAACGACGCGCGGTCGGCGCGTCGTGCGGCGCATCGAGTAAGGTTTCGATGTACCCGCGAATCGAACTGAGCGGGGTACGTAATTCGTGGCCGACCGCGGCGAGAAACGCGACCCGTTCCCGTTCCCGCTCGCCGCGCCTTAGCGCTTCGTGCAACGCTGCGTCGGGATCGCGAGCGAGCTCGGCGGGAGCGACGTAGGTCCAGCCCACGAGCACCGCGTGATCGAGCCGCGCGTGCAGACGTGCGGCGATCCGTTCGAGCGCGCCGCGCAGATCGACCGGAAGCGCCACGCGCTGCGATGCTCCGGAGCGCCCGCGAACGTCGAGATAGGCGATGAAGAGATCGCTGTCGCAGCGATGCGCGAGGCGATCGCTTCCACGCAGCAGGGAGCGCGCGGCCTCGAGAAAGAGCGATTCGGCTCGCCGTTCGAGGGATCGCGACCGGCGCCGCCCTTCGCGGAGTGCGCGCGCACCGATCTCGGGGATACGCCAGAGCAGCAACGGGCGAACGCGACTGCCGACGGGGGCGCCCCCGGCGAGCGCTGCCGGATTGCGTTCGCAGCGATCCACGTTACGGCGGCACGAATTTATAGCCGAAGCCGTGAACGCTGCGCAACGTCGAACGCAACGGCGCGTGCCCTTCGAGGCGCGCGCGCAACCGACTTACGTGGACGTCGACGGTCCGTTCGTCACCGACGAACGCGGCACCCCAGACGCGATCGATCAAGCGTTCGCGCGCGATCGCGACTCCGGGATTGCGCGCGAGTTCCAAGAGCAGCGCAAATTCGCGCGGCTTGCATGCAAGGTCGTGCCCGCGCATGCGCACTTCGCGCGCGGCGACATCGATCTCTAAGTCGCCGAATCGCAACACGCGATCGACGGGCAGTTCGGCGTCGAGCCCATGTCGGCGAAGAATCGCGCGCACCCGTGCGACCAGTTCGCGGGGCGAAAACGGTTTCGCAACGAAATCGTCGATCCCCAGTTCGAAGCCTAAGAGCCGATCGATCTCGCCGCTTCGCGCGCTGAGAATCAAAATCGGCAGCCCCGCCCGGATCTCTCGCGCGCGCCGCGCGACTTCGAAGCCGTCGATTCCCGGAAGCCCGAGATCGAGCACGATCAGGTCGCAGCCTTCGCGCACCTTGCGAATCGCGCTCAACCCATCGGGCGCCCCAACGCCGTCGAAGCCCTCGCACGCTAAATGATGGACGATCAACTCGCGAATCGCCTCATCATCTTCAGCAACGACCACCGTACGCTTCATCACATCGCCAGCGATTCCCCAACGCGCCGTTCTCGCGACATTTTCGCCGCCTATCGTCGAACCGATTCGTTGCCCGCGTTCCCTGCCCGCTCGCCGTTTGGCCCGGCACGCGTGCATCATCGCGCATGGCTCGCAATGCAGACGACGCAACCGTGCCAACTAGCACGAATGCGCGCCGCAACGAATCGCGAGCGGCGCGGGCGATGCGGGGCGGGCGAGCGATTGACTCAAGGTTTTAGCGAGCACGCCCCGCGTTGCCCGCGACGCGAGCGTGCGCGCTGCGCCGGAAAACGAATGCGCGCCGCAACGAATCGCGAGCGGCGCGGGCGATGCCCACGCTCGCCGTTTGGCCCGGCACGCCCAGCGCGCCGACGCCAACGGCGCATGGCTTGCAATGCAGACGACACAACCGTGCCAACCAGCACGAATGCGCGCGGCAACGAGTCGCGAGCGATGCGGCGCGCGCGAGAAGCCTCAGGAGTGGATGACGGCCTCGATGCCTTCGAGGGCACCGTCGTGGATCGCCGTCTCGCGAAGGATGGCGTAGATGAGCGAAGCCGGAAACCCGCGCCGTTCGAGCGAGCGCGCGAGGCTCGGATAACTTGCGTGCGGTTGCGCGCGGCGGAGTTTTGCGAGCGCCTCGAGGCAGCGGTCGCGTTCGCAGTGCGGAGCATCGGCGACGGCGCGCTGCGCGCACTCGGCATCGAGTCCGCGCCGAACGAGCTCGCCGACGAGCCGCCGATCCCCCTTCGCGTCGCGCGCACGCTCGACATAGAGAGCGGCAAAGAGCGCATCATCGAGATAGCGCTCCGCTTTGCAACGCTCGACCGCCGTGCCGATGGCATCGTCGTCGTAGCCGCGACGCTCCAAGCGCGTCCGTAACTGTGCCTCGGTAAGGCGGCGCCGGGCGAGAAGCCCGAGCGCCGCCGCATAGGCCTGCATTTACTCGATCGGCGCTTCGACCGCTTCGGGCGTGGAGCCATTTCGGGATGTCAGCGCGGCGAGTTCCTCGCGAATACGCCCTTCGATCTCTCCCGCGATCTCGGGATGCTCTTCGAGAAAGCTCTTCGCGTTCTCGCGCCCTTGTCCGACGCGCTGCTCGCCGTAGGTGTACCACGAACCGCTCTTCCCGACGATATTCCGCTCGAGCGCGATATCGAGAATCGAGCCCATCTTCGATATTCCGTGACCGTAGGTAATATCGAACTCCGCCTGTCGGAAGGGCGGCGCGACCTTGTTCTTCACGACTTTTACGCGAGTGCGCGAGCCGACGACTTCCTGACCGATCTTGATCTGCTCGAGTTTGCGCACGTCGAGGCGGATCGATGCGTAAAATTTCAGTGCGCGGCCACCCGAGGTCGTCTCGGGGTTGCCGAACATCACGCCGACCTTCTCGCGCAACTGATTGATGAAGATCATGATGCACTTGCTGCGTGAGATCGCCGAGGTTAACTTCCGCAACGCTTGCGACATCAAGCGCGCCTGTAGCCCGACGTGCGCATCGCCCATATCGCCCTCGAGTTCGGCCTTGGTAACCAGGGCCGCGACCGAGTCGACGACGACGACATCGACCGCGTTGCTGCGAACGAGCATCTCGGCGATCTCCAGCGCCTGCTCGCCGGTATCGGGTTGCGAGACCAGCAAGTTGTCGAGATCGACACCGAGCGCGGCGGCATAGTTGGGATCGAGCGCGTGTTCGACGTCGACGAAGGCCGCCGTTCCGCCGATCTTCTGCGCCTCGGCGATTGCGTGGAGCGCGAGCGTCGTCTTACCGCTCGATTCCGGACCGTAGATCTCCACGACGCGTCCGCGCGGAAAACCGCCGACGCCGAGAGCGAGGTCGAGCGCGATGCTTCCACTGGGAACGACGTCGTACGCCATTCGTTCGTGGATCTCGCCCATCTTCATGATCGAACCTTTGCCGAACTGCCGCTCGATCTGGGCGAGCGCATTGGCGAGGGCTATCTGTCGATCGTCTTGGGAGGCCATGTCGGTTCTCTCTTTCTTACTCACGATGCTGGTAAAGGCGGTCCGTTCTTTCATTCACTCTAGATAGGCACTCTGCCAAGGGGGTGGCACTCTTTATTGCGGATTGAAGAGACTGGCAACGAATTCGCGGGCTTCGAAGGGTTCGAGCTGGTCGATTCCCTCGCCGAGGCCGACGTAGGCGATCGGGCGTTCGATTCGCTCGACGACGCCGAGAACGACGCCGCCTTTCGCCGTTGAATCGAGCTTCGTCACGATGAGCCCATCCAACGGAGTCACTTCGTTGAAGAGCATCGCTTGAGATATCGCGTTCTGGCCGGTCGTCGCATCGACAACGAGCAAGGTGCGGTCGGGAGGGCGACCGAGAGCGCGCTCGGTGACGCGGCGGATTTTTTTGAGTTCTTCCATGAGATTGTTTTTCGTCTGCAATCGCCCGGCGGTGTCGACGAAAATGAGATCGACGCCGCGCGCGATCCCCGCCGTAATGCCGTCGAAGACGACCGCTGCGGGATCGCCGTTCTCCGGGCCGCGCACGATCTGGGCGCCGCTCTTTTCGGCCCAAATCGCAAGCTGCTCGGCGGCGGCGGCTCGAAAAGTATCGCCAGCGACGAGGAGGACGCGTTTCCCCTGGGCGCTGAAACGCGCCGCAAGTTTACCGATGCTGGTCGTTTTGCCGGTGCCGTTGACACCGACGACGAGGACGACGGTCGGTTGATGCTCCAGAAGAATCGGGCCGCCGGGAAGATCGAGAAAGCGATCGACATCGCGCCGAAATCGTTCGATCGCCCGATCCGCCGTGCGCCAGCCTTCCTGGCGCGCGACCGTCCGCAGCCCGTCGAGGATTCGTTCGGTCGTCCCGACGCCGAGATCGGCGGCGAGCAACGCCTCCTCGAACTCCTCCCAGAACGCCGCGTCGAGCGGTCGCTCCGATTGCCCGAGCGCGAGCACCTCGGCGAAGCTTCGTCCCGCCTTTTTCAGGCGATCGCCGAGGCGACCAATCCAACTCATAGGGCCCGACTTCGCGGGCTTTCATCGAACTCCTGTTCGATATTATGCCCGGCGTGCGTCGAGCCGATAGACGAAGACCAAGACCTCGGCGACCACGGCGTAGAGCTCCGGAGGGATGCTCTCGTTGAGTTCGAGCCGAGAGAGGGCATCGGCGAGCGCCGCGTCCTCGAAGAGCGGAATCCCGCGCTCTCGGGCGATGCGGACGATCTCCTCGGCGACGCGCCCTTTCCCCGAAGCGAGAACGACCGGCGGGGCGGCCTTCAGCGGATCGTACTGCAGCGCCGCGGCCGCCGGCCGCGTAAAGCGTCGCTTGCGAAAATCGAAAAAGCGGCTCATGCCTGCGCGTCGAGATGCGAACGCGGCGCAGCTCCCTCCGGCCTCGCTTTTCCGGGGGGCGTCGGCATGCTTCGCGCGGCGACGGCGGCCTGCATCGTCGCGACGCGATAGCGGAGCGCCTCGAAGCGATCGCGCAACGCATCGAACCCTTCGCGAAAACGCTTCGCAGCGCCGTCGCGTTCGGTCTTCACCTTCACGCTCACCGCGCGGCCGCTCGTCTCGATCTCGATGGCGACGGTTCCCAGCGTTTTGGTATCGAGTAAAAATCCGAGCGTGAAATTATCGGCATTCATTGCGTTCTTCGAACCGGGTGCGTCGCGACCGATGCGTAGTTGCGTCGCCGCACCGCCTTCGCGAAAGAAGACCGGCAGCGGTACCACCAGCGTTCGCGGATCGGCGGCGGCATTTGCCGCCAGCACGTGCACCTGTGCGGCGGCGATCGCGGTGACCGCATCGCCGAGCGCGTTCGCGGCACCGGGAATGGCGGCGCTCTGTGGATCGCGCGCGAGCACGATGAGCGCGCTCTTCACATCTTGGTTCACGACGCTCTGCGCCGCGACGACGGCGGCTTCGTGCGCCGGTGAAGCGACCGTCGGCAGCGGCGGTGCGGCAATCTCGCCCGGGCGTTGCATTGCGGCGACGACGCGCGCGGCGTCCGGAAGCGGCGACGCGGAGGCAGCCTCGAGGGTCGACGCGAGCGTTCCCGCCGCGTGCGTCCCCGCGGCGTTCGGCTCGAGCGTCGCGAGATTCTCGGCGAGCGTCGTCAGCGCACCCTCGGTCGAGCTGAGGATCGTGCGCACGTATGCGGCGAGTTGTTGCGGTAACGCTACGGCATTGGCAGGGTCGAGCGAGCTGACGAATGCCATCGCCGCTCGCACCGTGCTCACCGCGGGTTGCGATGCGAAGCGCGCGAGTGCGTTCTGCGCGCGCGCGAACGCCGATACGAGGTTCGCGGGTGCATTCTGCGCGGCGCGCGCGGCCGCGAGCAACGCGGGCGTCGTCGGAAGATTGAGACGCGCGAGAAACACCGCTTCTTCACTAGTCGGCGGCGGCGGCGGCGCGTTCGGTTGCGTCGACGCGCTCGCAACGTTCTCTTCCATCATCGGCGGCGCGAGACGCGCCGCAATTTGCGGAGGCGGCGTATCGAGCGAAGCGGAGCGAGCCGCGTTCGGCGGTGTCGTCGTCGCTGCGCTCTCTGCAGGGGCGCGCATCTCGGACGGCGGCGGCAGAATGCGCGCTCCCCGCGCGGTCGCGAGCCGGGCCTCCAACTCCGATGCGATTGCCGGGTTCGCGGCCTGCTGCTGCGGCGTCGCCGCCGCCGGCACTCCCGCCGGCGCTCCCAAGGAACGCTCGCCATCGCTCGTCGCGCCTTCTTGCGCGATGGGTTCCTGCGCCGACGGACTCGCCAGATCGCGACGCGACGGCTGCACCGACGCGGCGACGAACACCTCGACCGGAGGTGCGATCGAGGAGCGTTGGGTCGACCCCGCCGCGCTCGCCGATGCGTTTCCGCTCTGCACGGGATTGGCCGATGCGTTTCCGCTCTGCACCGGATTCACCGGTGCGCTCGCTGCGGGGCTGCGCGCAATCAGCGTCGCCTGGGAGAGCGAGGCGGCGCTCTCGGGTGGAATCTCGACGTTCACCGTCTCGGGGGGATTCTGCGGATCGATCGCCCCCAAATTCCGCACGAAAATTTGCGTCGGTGAAAACCCCGTCACTTGAAGCGCTAACGTCTCACCCGGGGCGATTCCCGGCGGAAGCTGTGCGGGAAGCGATTGACCGAAGAGCGAGATGTGATCGACGCCGCCGGAGGGCGGCAAAACGAGGGCCGAGAGCAGGTCGCCGGTCTTGAGTTGGGCGACGACGCTCTGTGCGATCGCGCCGAGATCCAGCGTCGCTTCCGCGATCGCCGTTTGGGCCGCGAGGACCGCCTGCATCGCAAGGGCACTCGGGTCGATGCCCGCCACGATCCTCTACGCCATCGTATCGATGAAGTGTTGCTCTCCGCCGCCATCCGAGGAATCGTCCTCGGCTCCGCCGCCCTGGCGGCGCTCGGGGGCCTCGTAGAAGCCCTGGCTCTCACCTTGGGTGCGTTCGCGTACCGCTCCGTCGTGCTCCGAAGTCGCGGCCTCGGCGACCGACTCTTCGCGTTCGGTGACTTGTTGGGCGAAGGCCATCGCCGCAGCCTGTTGTGCCGCCTGAGGGGCAGCAGCAACATTGGCCGCCAGCGCCGCGCTCTGCGGGGCAGCCAGGTAGGCGAGTTGGAGATCGGCCGGCCGAATAGCCATACTGCCTTCTTCCCTTTCCGAGGCCTCCTCTACTCCTCCTGAGGATCCTTCTACTCCAGGTTTTCGGCCTCGACGCTCGGCTTCCTGAGATATTTTCGCTTGATCGTCGGATCGTCGTCGCGGAAACCGAGGTCGGCGCGTAGCCGCCGCAGCGCCTCCCGCAGGTGAATGACCGCCGCCGCGTGGATCTGCGAGACCCGCGACTCCGAGACTCCGAGCGCGCCCTTGATATCCTTGAGCGTCTGCCCTTCGAAATAATAGAGCGTGATGACGGTGCGCTCTTGCGGCGGCAGCGCCTCCACCGCTCGAACGAGTTCTTGCACCACTTCTCGGCGTTCGACATCGTCGCCGACGTCGGCGAGATCGTCGCGCAACGTATCGACGAGCGGAATATCGTACCCTCGCTCGTTGGGCAGGTACTCTTCGAGCGAGAGCAACGCCGTGCCGCGCACGCGCTGGAGAATGCCGTCGAGCTCTCGCCGCGGAACGCCGAGATGTTCGGCGAGTTCGTCGTCGCTTGGGACGCGCCCGAGTTGTGCTTCCAACGCGCCGATCGCTCGTTCGACCTCGCGCGCACGCTGCCGCACCGCGCGCGGGACCCAATCCAGCGAACGCAACGCATCGAGGATCGCGCCGTTGATGCGCGTGATCGCGTAGGTCTCGAACTTGACGCCGCGCGCGTCGTCGTATTTTTCGATGGCGTCGATCAGCCCGACGATCCCATCGTTGATGAGATCGTTAATTTCGACGTTCGGCGGGAGATTCGAGGAGACGCGCCCGGCGACGTATTTCACCAAGTGGAGGTATTTATGAATGAGCTCTTCGCGCGAGTAACTCTCGCCGGCGATGAAGTAGCGCCCCGCGGTACGGTCGGTCATCGCACGCTCTCACCAAACGACCGATGCGTCAGCTCCACCATCGCCGGTGCGATTCGCTCGAGCGGCTCGACGCGGTCGACCAATCCGGCTACGGCAGCCGCGCGCGGCATTCCGTACACGACGCACGTCGCCTCGTTCTGTCCGAGAACGTAGCCTCCGCGATCCTTGAGCACCCGCAGGCCTTTGACGCCGTCCTGCCCCATGCCGGTGAGAATGACGCCGAGCGATCCCGCTCCAAAGGCGGCGGCGGTCTGCGCGGCGAGGACGTCGACGGAGGGAACGTGTAACGAGGTACCATCGTCCTCGCGCAGGGCGACGACGATCTCGCCGAAGGAGCGCCGCAATTCGAGCTGCTTACCGGAGGGCACCACCAGTACGGTACCGCGAGCGACGATCATCCCTTCGGCCGCTTCGACGACGTGCAACGAGCTCTGTGCGTTCAAACGATCGGCGAGCGGTCGAGTAAAACCTAACGGCATGTGCTGCACCAAAAGAATCGGCGTCGGGTAGCTCGCAGGCAGTGCCGGAATAACTTTTGAGAGCGCGACCGGGCCGCCCGTCGAGGTGCCGATCGCCGTGCATTCGAAAAATTCGTGGGACGCGCGCGGCGGAGCGGGCGGCGACGGAGGTACGGGAGCCGGCGCCGGCGCGGGCATCGTCGCGCGACGTTCCGGTGCGGGGCGCGCGGTTCGCCGGCCGAAGATCGCGATCTTCGTCAGCAAATCGCGCTGCACGTCCTTGATA
>JAJXXM010000453.1 GCA_021781095.1 bacterium | reverse complement strand
TGCGATCTCAACGGCAACCCGATCCCGGGTGCGAGCTATAGGCAGCAGAGCTCGGGGTTCTACTCGGCGCTGCCTCTGGGCGTCTGGCAAAAGACCGATTCCAACAGCACGCGCTTGATCGCCGCCGACTTAGAGTATGGCCTCGAGCATGGCTGGTCGTTTTCCAATATTCTCTCCTATCGACACGGCGACCGACTTCACGTCAAGAACTTCAATTTCGACCAAGCGAACAACTCCGGTCGTTTCGAGTACAACAACCCGTACTCGGATGCACTCTCTGAAAAGCTCACGCTCCATCACGTCAACGAACGTAACGGCGATGCGCTCGATATCGGCAGCGAGGTCTTCGGTTCGCTGTACAACACGCGCAATGCGTTCTACAACGCCGACCCCATTCAATCGGCGCCGAGCGCTCCGTCGACGATCGGGCAGCCGTCGATCTATCGCAACAATTACTTCCAGCAGAAGAACTTCACGTTCTTCGGCCAATATTTGATGCGCTTCGGCAATCGCTGGAAATTCACGCCGGGTTTCCGGTACGTTTCGCTGGCGACGCAGTTCTTGAATGCCGGACTCGAGGGCTTCCCGCAGTGCCAAGGCGTGTCGAGTGCAAGCGGTATCTGCTCGAATAAGACCAAGCTCGGCGATTCGGGGACGATGTTCTCCGGCATCGAGCCGTCGGCGGAGTTGCAGTACCTCGCCGATCCGAATCTCGCGCTCTATGCGAACTTCGGACGCGCGTTGCGCAGCCCGCAGACCTCGCCCGGAGGCCCCTATCAGGGCATTCCGGTCGCCGGACTCTCGCCGGAGACGGGTACGAACCAAGAGGTCGGCGTGAAATACTTTCGCCGCTTCGCAGGGCGCATGCTCGACGGTTCTCCGCGCGAGGCGTTCCTCACCGCAAGCTTTTTCGACGAACGCGTTCGCGATCAGTACATTCCCATCGTGATCGGCGCCGGCGTGAAAGTTGCATCGGCCTCGGGAAGCTCGCGCTACTCCGGGCTGACGCTCTCTTTCGACCGCACGTTCGGCCGCAGCGTCGAACTCTTCGGCGGGCTCTCGACGACGCACGCGTACTTCGATTCCTACGACTATCTCGGCACCAATTACAGCGGGTTGCCGGTGACGCAGGTTCCGAAATTCGCATACAATCTCGGCATCGCCGGCGAGGAACGTGTCGGAGCCGGGATCGTCACCGGTCGTCTCTGGGATAACTTCACCGGGCCGCAGCCGATGTGGAACAATCTCCTCGGCCAGCCCGATCCCAACGGTCAACTGATTCCGAGTTACGGCCTCGTCAACGCTTCGATCGGCTACAGCACCTCGCGCGTCGGAAGACCGATCGGCTTCACACTCTCGGTCAACAATCTCTTCAATAAGCGCTACAACCCGTTTGAGTACGTGACCAGCGGTGCCTATTTCGGCGGCGGCATCGGGCAGAGCAATCTCGCCGGCCCCGGCGCGATTCTCGCCGAACCGGGTGCACCGCGCGAGGTGCAGTTCACGGTGAGCGTTCGCAGCTAATCGCCGAAACGAACCCGGAGGCTCCGAGGGCGTTGCGAACATTTCGCGGCGCCCTCTTTGCCGTCATCGGAGGCAATGCCCGCGGTGGCCGCTTGCCGCTACTCCTCTCGCGTGCTCTCGCTTTTTGCGCGTTGTTGCAACTCGTTGACGACACCGGAATCGGCGAGGGTCGTCGTGTCGCCAAGATTGCGACCCTCGGCGATATCGCGCAACAAACGGCGCATAATCTTCCCGCTGCGCGTCTTCGGGAGCTCCGTCGTAAACGTCACGTATTTCGGACGCGTGAATTTCCCGAGCTTCCCCGTCACGTGGTCGCGTAGCGCGTCGGCGAGCATCGGCGTTCCGTCGAAGCCGCCGCGCAGGGTGACGAAGGCATAGATCGCCTGCCCGGTGACGTCGTCGTTCTTCGCGCAGACGGCAGCCTCGGCGACCGCGGGATGATCGACGAACGCGCTCTCGACCTCGGCGGTCGAAATGCGATGCCCGCTGACATTCATCACGTCGTCGATGCGCCCCATAAACCAATAGTTGCCGTGCTCGTCTCGGTGACAGCCGTCACCGGCAAGATAAAGATGCGGAAATTTCGACCAATAGGTTTCGCGGTAGCGCGCGTCGTCACCGTAGATGCCGCGCGTCATTCCCGGCCAGGGTTTGCTCATGACGATATATCCGCCGCCGCCGAATGGTACACTCGCGCCGCTCTCGTCGACGATATCGGCCGAAATTCCGGGCAGCGGCTGCGTCGCGCTTCCCGGCAGGGTCGTGGTGAGTCCGGGAAGCGGCGAGATCATGATGCCGCCGGTCTCCGTCTGCCACCAGGTATCGACGATCGGGCAGCGGCCGCCGCCGACATGTTCGCGGTACCATATCCACGCCTCGGGATTGATCGGCTCCCCGACCGATCCGAGCAATCGCAGCGAAGAGAGATCGTGGCGCTCCAAATGCTGCGTTCCCCACTTCATAAACGTGCGAATCGCCGTCGGCGCGGTATAGAGAATGGTGACGCCGTAGCGTTCGACGATCTCCCAGAGACGATCGCGCTCGGGATAATCGGGAGTTCCTTCGTAGAGAACGCTCGTCGCGCCGTTGCAGAGCGGAGCGTAGACGATATACGAATGCCCCGTGACCCAACCGATGTCGGCGGCGCACCAATAGATATCGCGATCGGCTTTGAGATCGAAGACGAGATGGTGCGTCGCGCTCACGTGGGTGAGAAAACCGCCGGTCGTGTGTTTGATGCCCTTGGGCTTTGCCGTCGTGCCGCTGGTATAGAGCAAGAAGAGCAGATCCTCGGCCATCGTCTCCGCCGGTTCGCAGGTCGTTGATTCGCCGGCGATGAGCTCGTCCCACCAGAGGTCGCGTTGCGGCATCATCGTCACCGGGTCACCGACGCGCTTGGCGACGATGCAATGGCGGATCGACGGCGTCAGCGCCATCGCTTCGTCGCAATTGGCTTTGAGTGGAACTTTATTGCCGCGCCGCCAACCTTGGTC
>JAJXXM010000289.1 GCA_021781095.1 bacterium | reverse complement strand
GGAAATAAATTCCTCAATCCGGTTCGCGACGGAGCGGTGCTACCGATCCTGCACTTGAACGGCTACAAACTCTCGGGGCCGACGCTGCTCGCGCGTATTCCCGAAGCGGAGTTATGCATGCTCTTGCGCGGCTATGGTTACGAACCGATCGTGGTCGCGGGCGACGATCCGCCGCTCGTGCATCGCCTCTTTGCCGAGGCACTCGAGCGCGCGCACCGGATGATTCGCGCGATTCAGAGCGATGCGCGCAACAACGGTTTTACCGAGCGCGCCGCTTGGCCGGCGATCGTTCTGCAAACGCCGAAGGGATGGACGGGGCCGAAGATCGTCGACGGCCTGCAAATCGAAGGAACGCAGCGCGCGCACCAAATTCCGATCGGCGATTTCGAGAAGCACCCCGAGCATCTCGCACTCCTCGAAAACTGGATGCGCTCGTATCGTCCCGAGGAACTTTTCGACGAGACGGGGGCGCTCCGCCATGCGCTCGCCGCGCTTGCGCCGAAAGGCACGCGCCGCATGAGCGCAAACCCGCACGCCAACGGCGGTGAATTGCTGCGCCCGTTACAGATTCCGGATTTTCGCCGCTACGCGCTTCCGGTGGGCTCGCCGGGAAGCGAACTCGGGGAATCGATGCGAACGCTCGGCGCCTTCGTGCGCGACGTCATGCGCGCGAACCCCACGAATATGCGCCTCTTCGCCCCCGACGAGACCGCATCGAATCGCCTCGAAGCGGTCTTCGAGATCACCGACCGCTGTTCGACGGCGCTCCGCCTGCCCGGCGACGACCACGTTTCACCCGAGGGACGCGTGATGGAGATTCTCAGCGAACATGCGTGCCAAGGATGGATCGAAGGCTATCTCTTGACCGGGCGACATGGAATCTTCACCAGCTACGAAGCATTCGTACACGTGATCGATTCGATGTTCAACCAACATGCAAAGTGGATCGAAGCCTGCAAAGCGATTCCGTGGCGCCGACCGATTGCATCGCTCAATTATCTCATTACCTCACATGTCTGGCGTCAGGATCATAACGGCTTCACGCACCAGGATCCGGGCTTCCTCGACATCGTCATGAATAAATCGGGGAGCGTGACGCGCGTTTATCTACCCCCCGATGCCAATACGTTGCTCTCGACGATGGATCACGTGTTGCGCAGTACCAACTACATCAATGTCGTCGTCGCAGGGAAACAGCCCGAGCCGCAATGGCTCGATATCGATGCCGCGATCGCCCACTGTGCGGCGGGCGTCGGAATCTGGCAGTGGGCGAGCAACGAGAACGGGGCGCAGCCCGACGTCGTGATGGCCTGCGCGGGCGATGTACCGACGCTCGAAACGCTCGCCGCCCTCGATCTTCTGCGCACGCATCTCCCCGATCTGCGGGTTCGCGTCGTCAACGTCGTCGATCTCATGCGTTTGGAGGCGCACGAGAAACATCCGCACGGGCTCCCCGATGCGCAGTTCGATGCGCTCTTCACCGCCGATCGACCGGTGATTTTCGCCTTCCACGGCTATCCCGGGCTCATCCATCGCCTCACCTATCGTCGAACGAATCACGCGAACTTTCACGTGCACGGCTATCAGGAGCGCGGAACGACGACGACGCCGTTCGACATGACGGTCCTCAACGAAATCGATCGTTTCCATCTCGCAGAGGATGCGATCGCGCGCGTACCGCGGCTGCGCGAAGAGGCGGCACAGGTTCGACACTTTTTTCACGAGCGACTCCAAATGCACCGACGCTATATCGTCGAACACGGCGAAGATCTGCCGGAGATTCGCGACTGGAGCTGGCCGCAAGGAGCGCGTTCGTGAACGTCCTCACGTTCAATGCCGGTTCATCTTCGCTGAAATACGGCATCTATAGCGTCGATACGGAGCGTGCGCGGCCGCTCTTTTCGCGCACGCAATCGATGGAGCCGAATGCCGCCGGTGCAAGCGCGGCGACCGAGCTGGCCATCGAGAGCGTCATCTCGAGCGGGATGCGCTTTGCAGCGATCGGGCACCGCATGGTCTTCGGCGGCCCCGACGATACGCCGACCCTCGCCTCGCCCGAACTCTTCGCGCGCCTCGAGCGCTTCGAGCGGCTCGACCCGTTGCATGCACCGGCGGCACTCGCGGCGCTGCGCACGACGCACCGACGCTTTGCTGCGCTGCCGAACGTGCTTTGCTTCGATACCGCGTTCTTTCGCGATCTTCCCGAGCGCGCGCGGGTGCTGCCGATCGAAAATGCGGAACCGCACTTTCTGCGCCGGTATGGTTTTCACGGACTCTCCTACGACTACGTGCGCAGTGCGTTGGGTGCCGATCTCGGTCCTCGCGCCATCCTCGCGCATCTCGGAAGCGGCGCGAGCCTAGCGGCGCTGCGCGATGGGAAACCGGTGGAGAGTACGATGGGCTTTAGCCCGCTCGGCGGAATCCTGATGGCGACGCGACCGGGCGACCTCGATCCCGGCGCGCTGCTCTATCTTCTCGAAGAGCGCGGGATGAGCGCGGGCGAGTTGCGCCGACTGCTCGAAGAACGCAGCGGCATTCGCGCGCTCTCCGGCGGCGAACGCGATCTGCGCCGCCTGCTCGAACGCAGCGACGACCCGCGCGCAGAGCTCGCCATCGAGGCGTTCTGCCGCTCGGTCATCAAAGCGACCGGCGCACTGACAGCGCTGCTCGGAGGAATCGAGAGCTTCGTTTTTACCGGCGGCGTCGGCGAGCATCTCGCACCGATTCGCGCCGGAATCGTGCGCGGGCTCGCACACCTCGGCATGCAACTCGATAACGATGCAAACGAGCGCAACGCAGCGCTCATCTCGTCGCCGGCCTCGCCGGTGCGCGTGCACGTCACCGCTACGGACGAAAACGCGACCATCGCACGCGCCGCCGCCGCGCTGGTCGAGGCCTCGGCAGAAAGGAGTCGGTAAACGGGTCTTCCGCGCGACTTCCCGCAATATTCCCTTCGCACTTGGTACCCTTTGAACGAGACGAGGAGATTCTCAACCATGTTCCAGCGCATCTTTATGGCCTACGAC
>JAJXXM010000167.1 GCA_021781095.1 bacterium | reverse complement strand
TCGCACCAGCGGCTCTCCGCCGGAGAGCCGGATCTTGGCGACGCCGAGCCCTGCAAAGATGCGAACGAGCCGCTCGATCTCTTCGAAGCTCAACAGTTGCTCGCGCTCGATCCACGGCAGCCCCTGCGCCGGCATGCAGTAGATGCAACGAAGATTGCATTTGTCGGTCACCGAGATGCGCAGATAATCGATCCGGCGCGCGAACGCATCGGTGAGGGATTCGGCGCGAAGATCGATCGTCTCCATTAGCTCGATCCTTCAACGCCGAACGCCGCACTCTTGGATGCAGCGCCGATCTCCTCGACGACCGTTTCGTCGATCTCCGCATCGCGTGCGCGCGCCAAGGCGCGCCGCGCTGCGGGGCCGCCGATACGGCCGAGCGCCCACGCGGCGGCCCCACGCACGAGGGGGTGCGGATCTGCGGCGAGTGCGTCGGCGAGCGCCGGAATCGCGGCACGATCGAGCGCATTTCCCAGTGCCATTGCGGCGTTTCGGCGCAGCACCGCCGCACCGCGCCATCCCATCGCGGTCGGTCGATAGCGGCGTTTGTACTCACCGCTGCGCAGGGCGAGCATGCGCTGCAGATCGGGCTGGGCGAGCCCTTCGTCGAGCGGGTCGAAGGCGGCATCGCCGCATGCCCCGGCTCGCAGAGTCGGCGGGCAGATCTCCTGGCAGAGATCGCAGCCCCAGACCCAATCGCCGAGCAGCGGGCGTAGCGCGCGCGGAATCGCGTCGACGCGCTGCGTGAGGTCGGCGATGCAGCGCGTGGCGTCGATCGTATAATCACCGCGCAGCGCACCGGTAGGGCAGATCTCGACGCAACGGCGGCATTCTCCGCACGATTTTTTTAACGGTGCATCGGCGGGTAGCGGGAGCGAGCAAAAGATCTCGCCGAGAAAAACGTAGGAGCCGAGCCCGGGAGCGATCGCATTGGTGTGTTTGCCGATCCACGCTAGCCCTGCGCGCGCGGCGCGCGCCCGCTCGGCGACCGGTGCGGTATCGCACGCGATTGCGGTGACGCTCTGCGCGGCCGCCGCGTCGATCTGCGCGGCGAGGTCGTCAAGGATCGCACGGACACGCACGTGATAATCGCGCGACCATGCGTATTTGGAGACCCGGCCGCTCCCGGAGCTCACGCGCTTGGCTGCAAGCCGCGCGTAGGGAATTGCCACGCAAATAACGCTGCGCGCCCGCTCGAGAATGCGCAGCGGGTCGGCGGCGGCATCGGCATAGGCATCGCCGTATCCCCATGTCAGCAGATCGCCGCGCTCAAAGGAGTCGCGCATCCGCGTGCGCGTCTCAACATCTACCGCAGCATCGGCGATGCGCGCGCGGACGCCGAGCGCCTTGCTGCGTTCTTCGAGCACTCTGCGCACGCTCGTGAGTGTCGCGTCGTCAGAGCGAAGCGAGATCGCCAAGAGGGCCTTTGGGGAAGGCGCGATCGATCGCGTCGCATTCCTCGCGTGTCAGACGGATCTCGCCGGCGAGTGCATTTTCTTCGACGTGGGCGACGGAGGAGGCTTTCGGAATTGCAAAGAGCATCGGCTCGCGCGTGAGAAACGCAAGAACGACCGCGCGGACGCTCGTTCCGTGCGCAACAGCGATCTCGCGCAGCGTCGGATCGGCGAGCAATGCTGAAATCTTCTTTCTTCCGAACGGGGTATATCCGACGATTGCGATATCATGCAATTGCGCGTACGGGAAGAGGCGATGCTCTGCCGTACGCTCGTGGAGATTGTAGAGTACCTGATCGCAGATCAACGGATAGGGCGCGAGCGCTTCGCGGGCGCGTTCGAGTTCTTCGAGATCGCAGTTGCTCACGCCGGCAAAGCGAATACTGCCGCTCTCGATGAGCGATCGCATGGCGCGCATCGTCTCTTCCAACGGATATTCGCCGCACCAATGCAGCAGATACCCGTCGAGATACGGCGTTCCGAGGCGCTGGAGGCTCCGCTTCGCGGCGGCGAGCGTTCCATCGTAACTCGCGTTGCTCGGAAGCACCTTACTCACGAGGAAGAGCGACTCGCGTTCGAGCGGCGCGATCGCTTCGCCGACGATGCGCTCGACCTCGCCGGAACCATACATCTCCGCGGTATCGATATGCGTCATCCCCAACGCGACGCCGCGCCGTAAGGCGGCGATCGCCTCGCTGCGCCCCTTCTTGCTCTCGGGAATATTCCAGGTGCCTTGCCCGATCGTGGGCAGCACGATCCCCGTCCTACCGAATGCTCGCCGTTGCATCTTAGAAAAACTCGAATCCCGCATCGAGCGCGGCATAGCGAAGGAGTCCGCCCTCGAGATGCGCCAAGCGTTTGAAGCCCGCATCGCGCAGGCGCCCGATCGCCCAACGCGAGCGCACGCCGACGCGGCATGCGACGATATAGCGTTTCGCGCTATCGAGTTCGTGCATACGCGCCTCCAATTGCGATGCGGGAACGTGCAGCGCGCCGGGAACGAGCCCGAGCGCCGCTTCGTGCGGTTCGCGAACGTCGAGCAGAATCGCCTCGCGCATCGCCGCGTCGAGCTCCTCCGGAGCGATCTCGAGGACGCCGGCCAGCGGAGCTGCCGCCTCGTTGATGAGGTCGACCGGCTCGAAGAGCGTCGGTCGCTCGCCGCAGCGGATGCAATCGGGATCGCGTTCGAAACGCACCTCGCGGGTGCGAGCGGCGAGCGCATCGACGAGCATCAAACGCCCGCGCAGCGGATCACCGATCTGCAACAACGCCTTGAGCGCTTCGTTCGCTTGCCACGCACCGACGATTCCGGGCAATACTCCCAGAACACCGCCCTCCGCGCAGGTCGGTACGCTTCCCGGCTCCGGGGCGTGCGGAAAGAGACAACGATAGCACGGTCCCGCGGGATCGAAACGCGTCACCTGGCCGTCGAAGCGAAAGATCGCAGCGAAGATCTCGATCTTCCCTTCCAACGAGCAGGCATCGCTCGTGCAGTACCGCGTGGTAAAGCGATCGCTGCAATCGATAACCACATCGTAGAGGCGCACCAGCTCGCGCGCATTGCTCGCATCGAAGCGCATC
>JAJXXM010000327.1 GCA_021781095.1 bacterium | reverse complement strand
CGCGCGCACGAAGACCCATATCGCAAGCGGAAGGTTCGCGGCGAAAATCCACCGCCAACTCAATGCGTTGGTAAGAATGCCGCCGATCGTCGGCCCGAGCACCGCCGCGGCACCCCACGTTGCTGCCACCGCGCCGAGCGCGGCTCCGCGTTTCTCGAGCGGAATGACGTCGCCGATCGCCGCGGTTGCAACCGGGAAAATGCCTCCGGCGCCGAGTGCTTGGATCGCGCGCGCGAGGAGGAAGAGCGGGTAATTTTCTGCGGTGATCGCCAGCAGCGAGCCGAGTGCGAAGAGCGAGATGCAGAGAAGATAGATCGGGCGTCGCCCGTAGCGGTCTGCGAGGGTCGCGGCAATGGCGATGCTCGCAACGTTGGCGAGAAGATAGAGCGTGAATATCCACGCGAGATTGCCGAGCGGAACCGCAAATTCATGACCGATCGCGGGAAGTGCCGGCGAGAGTACGGAGAGATCGAGCGCGCCGGCGAAAACGCCGAGCGCAAGCGTCAGGAGTAACGAACGAGTGCGGGTGTCGAGCGCGGGTATCATCGAATGATTATACGATCGACGACCATGGCGAGCGACATCAAGGCGAGATAGACGAGAGAGTAGCGAAAAAGTTCCCGCGCAAAGGCGTTGGACGCGTCGCGTAACGTATGAAACGCATAGTAGAGAAAGAGCGCGCCGAGAATCGCCGCGGCGATCGCATATGCCGGCCCGAAAACATGGAGCGGATAGAAAGCCAGCGATCCGAGAACTAGCACGACGCTATAGACGGCGATTTCGATGCGCGTTCGATGTTCGCCGACCACGTTGGGAAGCATCGGAATTCCCGCTTTATCGTAGTCGGTCTCCGTCATGAGCGCGAGCGACCAAAAATGCGGCGGCGTCCACAAAAAAACTAGAACAAAGAGCCCGAATGCCGCCGGCGCGAGCGTTCCGGTCACCGCCGCCCAGCCGACGAGCGGCGGAATCGAACCCGCAGCGCCGCCGATGACGATGTTCAACGGAGTTCTTCGCTTCAACCACATCGTATAAATTCCGACGTAATAGAGATTACCGGCGAGCGAGAGCCACGCGGCAAGCGGATTCACAAGAAGAAAAAGTAGCGCAAAGGCGAGAACGCCGAGTACGACGGCATAGGTCGTTGCCGGAACCAGCGCAATACGCCGCGTGGGAATCGGCCGCATCTGCGTGCGACGCATCAGCCCGTCGATATCGGCATCGTAAACGCAGTTAAGGGCGCCGGCCGATGCCGATGAGAGCGCTCCGCCCAAAAGCGTGAAAAAGACCAACTTGAGCGGCGGAATTCCGTGCGCGGCCATCATCATCGCCGCGAGGGTCGTCACGAGCAGTAGCACGATGATGCGCGGTTTTGTTAATTCGAGATAGGCTGCGGCAAGCCCGATTGGCCCACCGACGGGGCGTGCGTCGAGCCCGTCGATGCGCGCAAGCGTCGAGCTCATCGAGCGCTCGAGTCGCGCGGGAGCGCAACACCGCGAATCGCTGCGAAACTAAACGCGCTGCAGTAGGCGATGAAGAGGAGCGCGGCATTTGCCGCATGCGCTTCGCGAAGATCGGTGGGTAAACGAAGCGCGACGTTCATCAGCCCCAAAAGCACCTGCGTGCAGAGCAAGACGAAGCCGAGCGCTGCCGTGCCGCGAATTCGGCCGGCTGGTTCGCGAAGAAAGACCACGATTGTGGTGATGACCGAGAGTACGAAGGTCAACGCGGCGAAGGTGCGGTGCAGCATCTGTACCTGCTGTGCGGGCTGCATCACCAGGATGTGCCCGGCGCATCCCGGCAGCGAGAGGCATGCCAGCCCCGCTCCGCTGGAACTCACGTACGCTCCCACGCACATGGTGAAAAACGCTGCGATCGTCGTTGCGAGGAGCAAGGCGGGAACGGCGGTTGCCGTGTTTGCCGCCGGCGACTCGCTTGCATGCTCGGGAATCGTCGTGATCACGGCGATCGCGACGAGCGATGCGATGAAGGCCATTGCCGTTCCCCAGTGCAGGACGACGGAGATCGGTGAGTTTCCGAGTTTCACCGTCGCGGCACCAAGTAAAACTTGGACGAGAAAGAGCGCTGCGACGGCAAGAACCAACGGAGCGAGCATCGGTGCGCGGCGGCGCAGACGAAACGCCAGGTACGCGACAACGGCGACGAGCGGCGCAGTCGAGAACGCAAAGAGTCGGTGCGTCCACTCCCAGATCGTGCCGTCGGCCATCGAGGGAATCAGCTTCCCGTGGCAGAGCGGCCAATCGGGGCAGGTCATTCCGGCGCCGTTAATGCGCGTCCAACTTCCGAGTAGAACGGCCCCAAACCCGACGATGGCGGCGGCGACCGCAAAACGACGCAGATTCCTCACAAGCTCCTACGATAACCGTGGGTTCGGAGGTGGGCCTATGACAGTCGTCGCTCGTGCCTAATGGCCCCGTTAACAGTGTTCGGCTGCTCGCAAGATCGGCTGGGCCGCGCTGCTCTCGTCGCCGGCTATAGCAGGCAACCGGCCTTGGAAATCGAGCGCGGCTTCCCTCGCGAGTTGCGTATCGCTGAGCCCCGTCTTCTCCGACGGCGACTGATGGCCGTTCCAGTAGATCGGGTAGCGGCCGGAATAGATCGCGACCCAGTCGCGGTCGCGCGCCGGCGTCGTGCGTATCTCCGTGGGGTCGGGTACCGTCGGGACAGTATAGAAACCGGTTTCGAAATGCTGCATGCTCGCCTCGGTATCGTGCACGCGCATCATATCGTAGGCTTCGAGCGTCGTGACGAATCCATCGAGGTCGCGCGCGGTC
Organism: bacterium; assembly: GCA_021781095.1. The sequence goes on along the minus strand of JAJXXM010000327.1, from coordinate 244 downwards.
TTTCGCTGCCGCCCGACCGCTCCGCCGAGCGCATGCACGAAGGCGACGAGCGCTGCCTTCTCTTTCGGGTCTTTCAGATGCTTGGCAAAGTTGAGTATCTTCCCCGTCTCGCGGTCGGCGTCGCGCGCATTTCGTAAGAGTTGGCCGGCGAGATTGGAGAGATCGTTGAGCCCGTTGCGTCGGTCGATGCTGTTTCCATCACTGAGTTTGACGGTGCGTAGACGCGCAATGGTCTGCTGAAGCG
>JAJXXM010000292.1 GCA_021781095.1 bacterium | reverse complement strand
AAAAGTGCGACCGCCTCGAATTACGTACTCGAACAATGGATTCCCAAGACGTGGTTGGGGGCCGGATTCGATGGAGGGTTCGCGATGGATTTATTACGCAAAGATCTCGCGGCGGCACTCGATGCGGCGCGTGTCATGGGGCACCCGATGCCGCAAGCAGCGCTTGCCCACCAACTCTATACGCTACAATCCAAGACCGACGGCCGACGCGACTATACGGCCATTGCAAAGCTCTATGGAGCGCAGGAACCTCGATGATGCAACGGACATTCACGAAGCAAGCCGACTTCGACAAAAAAATTCTCGTCGTCGACGACGAATCGGCGATCCTGCAAACGCTACGCTTTAATTTAGAGCGTAGCGGCTATCGCGTCGTGACCGCCGGTGACGGGCGCACGGCCGTTTCTCTGGCCCAACGTGAGGAGCCCGATCTGGTCGTGCTCGATATCATGCTGCCGGTACTCGACGGGGTTGAGGCGTGCAAGGAGATCCGCAAATTTTCGACGGTACCGATCATCATGCTCACCGCGAAGGATCAAGAGATCGATAAGGTCCTCGCGCTCGAACTCGGTGCCGATGATTACGTCACCAAACCCTTCGCCCTGCACGAATTTCTTGCACGCGTCAAAGCGCGCTTGCGGCGCGGCGGCCCATTGGTCATCGGCCCCGACGAAACCCTGACGCTCGGCGAAATCACGCTCGATCCGTCGCGGCAACGGCTGGTCGTGCGAGGAGAAGATGTCGCGCTTGCGCCCAAAGAGTTCAGTCTGTTGCGGCTGCTGATGGAAAATCACGGACGCGTCGTTACGCGGCAAACATTATTGGATAAAGTTTGGGGATACGACTTCGACGGCGAACATCAAACGATCAGCGTTCACGTACGCTGGCTGCGCGAAAAAATCGAAGTCGATTCGCGCAATCCGCGCCACATCATTACCGTCCGCAGCCGCGGCTATATGTTCCGCGGGTAGCGCGAGATGTTGGTCGCCGCGGTCGCTGCGGCGATCGCTCTTGTTGTGGGCGTCGGGGTGGGCTGGTGGTTTCGCAGCGTGCAACACTCCCACCGCGAACTCGTCGCGCCGGCCGTCGAAGGCCAAGCCTCCGAACGCGCTCCGCTCTTGCGCGATCTTCGCCGCGTCCTCAATCGACTGCCGCTGGGCGTCGTCCTCGTCGACGAACAATTGCATATCGCTTTTGCGAACCGGTCATCGGCGAGAATATTTCGGTTCGACCGCAAAGGCGCGGTCGGCGAGCATATCTTACGCGCGATTCCTAACGTTGCGATCGAACGGCGCACGCTCGATGCCCTCAAGGGTGAAGCATCTTTTGAAACATTGCAACTCGGCGAGCCGGGGCGTCAGCGCACCTTCGCGATCTCCGCAACCCCGCTCCCGCCGGACGCTCGCGGGCCGCGTGGTGTCGTGCTCGTCGCGATCGATCGTACGGAGGTCGCGCGGCTGGAGCGAGCGCGAACCGAGTTTCTTAGTAATGTTTCGCATGAATTGCGAACGCCGCTCTCATCGATTCGTTTGATGATCGAGACCGTTCTCGATTCAGGAGATGCCGAGGCGAGTGCGCTCTTTCTGCCGCAGGCACTCGCGCAGGTCGACCGTCTCACCGAGTTGGTCGCGCGTTTTCTCGAGCAGGCAAGTACCGAGTCGGGGCATATTCGCCTGCGGTTACGCGAGGTCGATATCGAACAGCTTGCGCGCTCGATTGCGTCAAGTTTCGAGCCTGCTGCGCTGGGGAAGGGCGTCAACCTCGAAGTGAAGGCCGTGCGGCCGGTGCGCTTGGAGGCCGATCCCGACCGGCTCGCCCAAGTCTTCGTCAACCTCATCGATAACGCGTTGCGACATACGCCGCCCGGCGGCGAGGTCGCCGTCGAGATCGACGCAGAGGGTTCCGAGGCATTATTGCGCGTGCGCGACAGCGGGGATGGGATCCCCTATCGCAGCCTTCCACATATCTTCGAACGCTTTTATGTCGGCGATCCCTCGCGCGCGCGCGAGGGCGAGCACGGCGGCGCCGGGCTCGGGCTCGCGATTGTTAAGGGAATCGTGGAGGCGCATCGTGGAAGCATCGCCGCCGAGTCGATGCTGGGGCACGGCGCGACCTTTGTCGTGCGCCTCCCGATCCTCCGCATCGCGCGCGAATAGGCAAGCGCGCCCTTTCATGGAATCGTAACGCGGAATTTCGGGGCGTCGTGTCGCATAGAGAAGGACAGCAGGAGAGCATATGATTCCGACGATGTCGCCGGTCGACGCGCGCGAAGAGCGCGCAGAGAAGTTGATCGTTCAAAACGTAGATGTATTTTACGGGCAGTTCCATGCCATGAAAAAGGCCTCGCTCGGGGTCGCCGAGCATTGCGTCATGGCGCTGATCGGCCCGTCGGGATGCGGGAAATCGACGTTTTTGCGCGCGCTCAATCGGATGCACGATCTGACGCCCGGAGCTCGCGTCGAAGGCGCGGTTTTGCTCGACGGCGAGAATATTTACGCATCGGAGGTCGACCCGGTCTCCATTCGCCATCGCATCGGCATGGTTTTTCAGCGCCCGAACCCATTCCCGAAAACGGTCTTCGAAAACGTCGTCTACGGCCCACGCATTCACGGCGAGAAACGGCGCGAGCATCTGCTGGAGATCGCCGAACGTTCGCTGCGCAGCGCCGCGCTCTGGGACGAGGTGAAGGATCGCCTCGACCGCCCGGCGCTCCAACTCTCCGGCGGGCAGCAACAGCGCCTGTGCATCGCCCGCTGCCTGGCGGTCGATCCGGAGGTGATTCTCATGGACGAGCCCGCCTCTGCGCTCGACCCGATTGCGACGAGTAAAATCGAAGATCTCATCGAGGATCTCAAACGTGAGTATACCGTCGTGATCGTCACGCATTCCATGCAGCAGGCCGCTCGCATCAGCGATCATACGACCTTCTTTCTTTCAGGCGAACTTATCGAGAGCGGCACCACTTCGGACATCTTCACGAAACCGAAGGATAAGCGAACCGAGGATTACATCACCGGTCGTTACGGTTAGCAAGACCAGCGAGCTGTCTTCC
>JAJXXM010000449.1 GCA_021781095.1 bacterium | reverse complement strand
GTCGGTATAGCTACGCTAGGCGTCGATCCACGCCCCGCCGATCAATAATTTCGTTGCTTGCTGCGTCACGCTCATCGGTCGTTCATTCCTTCGAAGATTGTAGCGATCCCCTGCCCGACGCCGATACACATCGTCGCCGCCCCATATTTCGCACCGCGTCGGCGCATCTCGTGCAAGAGCGTCGTAGCGATACGCGCGCCGCTCGCTCCGAGCGGGTGACCGAGCGCGATCGCACCGCCGTTGACGTTGACGCGCGCCGGATCGATCCCGAGCCGTCCGATACAAGCCAAGGACTGCGCCGCAAACGCCTCGTTGAGCTCGACGAGATCGATCTCATCGACGCGCAGCCCGGCGAAGCGTAACGCCGCGTGCATCGCGGGAACCGGACCGATGCCCATGATCTCGGGGGCGACGCCGGCGACGCCGGTGGCGATGATGCGCGCCATCGGTTGCAGCCCGTGACGACGCGCGCACTGCGCTTCGACGAGCAACAGGGCGGCGGCACCATCGTTGAGCCCCGAGGAATTTCCCGCAGTGACCGTTCCGTTGTCGCGGAACGCCGGGGCGAGCGCGGCGAGCCGTTCGTAGCTCGTATCGGGGCGTGGATGTTCGTCGCGCTCGACCGCGCGCTCGCCCTCGCGATGAACGATTTTCACCGGTACGAGTTCGTCGGCGAAGGCTCCGCGCGCGAGCGCCGCAGCACACTTCTCCTGCGACCCCACCGCGAAACGATCTTGCTCCTCGCGTGCGATGCCGTCGATCTCGGCGACGCGCTCGGCGGTCTCGCCGAGCGAGATCGTCCAACGCTCCGGCATCTTCGGATTCACCATGCGCCAGCCCAGCGTCGTGTCGTAGAGCCGCGCGTCGCGGGCGAAGGGCTGCGCGCTTTTGGGCATCACGTAGGGCGCTCGCGTCATCGATTCGACGCCGCCGGCAACGATGGCATCGCATTCGCCCCACGCGATGGCATGCGCGGCACTATTGATCGCCTGCAAACTCGAACCGCAGAGCCGATTGAACGTCGCGCCGGGAACCTCGACGGGAACTCCCGCCAAGAGCGCCGCCATCCGCGCGACGTTGCGATTATCCTCGCCACTCTGATTCGCGGCACCGAAGTAGATGTCGCCGAGCTCCGAGGGATCGAAGCCCGTGCGTTCCAACACCGCGCGCACCGCCGTCGCGGCAAGATCGTCGGGGCGAACGCCGGCGAGAGCACCGCCGAGCCGACCGATCGGCGTTCGCACGGCGTCGATCGCCCAGACCTCGCGCGCGTTCATTCCGTCGGTTCCTCGCTTCCGTCCTCGCCGAGCGGCCCACCCGCACTCGGCTCACCACGTTCGTCGAGATCGAGCAGCCAGAGCGCGCGGTGCGGGCCGAAATCGGGCCCTTCCTCCGCCGCGAGCGCGCGCAAGATCCGGGCGATGCGCGCGCCACCGATCTCGCGCCCCCACGCGATCGGGCCGAGCGGATAGTTCGTGCCCAAGCGCATCGCGAGATCGACATCTTCGGCGCTCGCGACACCTTCGTGGACCGCGATCACCGCTTCGTTCACGATCGATCCGACGATCCGCCCGAGCACGAGTCCCGGCGCCGGTGCCACCAGTACGACGCGCTTGTGAAGGCGCTCGAAGAATTCTTGGGCGAGTGCCAGCATGTCGTCGTCGAGCGCATCGTGATCGACGATCTCTACGACGCGTTGGGAGGCGAGCAATCCAAGAACGCCATAACCGACGAAACGTTCGGGGTGTCGCGCGCGCTTGAGCAGCGCGTTGATGTCGGTGCAGTAGGCATCGAAAAAAATCGCGCACGCCGCATCGAGCAACCCCTCGATCTCCAGCAACGCCTCGATGCGATCGGTCGTTCCGTCACCTGCGTCGAAGGCAATCGTGACCGACGGATCGATATCGGCGAGGAACTCGTCGTTCTCGATGCGGTCGATCGCACCGATCGCCGCTTCGGCCTCCGTGGAAATATCGTCGGCGAGCGCACCGAACCCCAGGACGCAGATGCGTTCGTCGAACGGTTCGTCGCCGTACTCCGAGGGCGGATCGATCGTTCGCGGCGGGCGCTCGCCGCCCTCATAATCGTAAAATCCCTTGCCGCTCTTCCGACCGAGCCGCCCGGCATCGACGAGGGCGATCTGCGTTTCGACCGGCTCGAAGCGCGGCGCACCCGTCCGTTCGAAAAGCGACCGACTCGTCGCCAAGTTCACGTCGAGACCGATGAAATCCATAAGCGCGAACGGCCCCATCGGAAAGCCGATCCCCAGGGCGAGTTCGTCGATCTCTGCGATCGACGCGATGGCATCGCGCTCCGCGCGTAACGCCTGTAGATAGAATGGACGGGCGACCCGATTGACGATAAAGCCCGGCGTATCCGCCGTTTCTACCGCAGTCTTCCCTAGCCGTTCGGCGAGCGCTCGTACGCTCGCAACGGCATCGTCGTCGCTCTCTTCGGTAACGACGATCTCCACCAGCGGCATCTGCTGCGGCGGGTTGAAGAAATGAAATCCGACGAATCGCTCCGGCCGTCGAAGCACCTTTCCCAACTCGGCGACTTCGAGCGAGGACGTGTTGGTAGCAAGCACCGCAGTGGGCGCGAGCGCCGCTTCGATCGCCGTGAGGGTGTCGCGCTTGAGCGTCGCTCGCTCCGGAACCGCTTCGAGTGCAACCGCAGCGAGGCTCTGCACCGGGATCGCTTCGAGCAATTGAATCGTCGTTCCGACGATGCGTTGCGCGGCTCGGGCACGAGCCGCCGGATCGATCTCGACAAGTTCGACCCGCTCACCACGCTCGGCGGCGAGCAGGGCGATGCCCAACCCCATCGTACCGGCGCCGACAACGAGAAACGTACTCTCCATATCCGCTCCCTTCGCGCAAGGGCTTCGTAAAGCCCCGTCGCACCTAGTGAAGATGGAGCGACCGCATTGGAAACGGCTCAGGAGCACCTATCTCATCGACTCGACGTACCTCAAAATTCGTCGCGACGAGATCGAGCTTCCCGACGGGACCGTCCTACCGGATTACTATATTCGTGAAGCGCGCGGCTTTGCGATCGCAATCGTG
>JAJXXM010000351.1 GCA_021781095.1 bacterium | reverse complement strand
CTGGAGAATGCCGAGACGGAATGCATCGGCGCCGTACTTCTCGACGAGATCCATCGGATCGATCGCATTCCCGAGCGATTTACTCATCTTGCGACCCTGCGCATCGAAGACCAACGGCGTTACGAAGACGGTCGGGAAGGGCAGACGGTCGAGCAGGTGGAGCCCCATCATCACCATCCGCGCAACCCAGAGAAAAATAATCTCTCCACCGGTGATGAGGACGCTGGTCGGATACCAATGCGCCAACTCCGGCGTCTGCGCGGGCCAGCCTAATATCGAGAACGGCCAAAGTCCGCTGCTAAACCAGGTATCGAGGGTATCGGGATCGCGCGTGAGCGACGCACCGCCATGCTCGCGTTGTGCGATATCGCGTGCTTCTTCTTCGTCATGCGCGACGACGATCGCGCCATCGGGTGTGTACCAAACCGGGAGTCGATGCCCCCACCAAACCTGCCGCGAAATATTCCAATCGCGAATCTGTTCGAGCCATTGCTCGTAGGTGCGGCCGTAGCGCTCGGGAACGAAGCGCAGCCGCCCGTCGCGATATGCCGCGAGCGCCGGTTCGGCCAGGCTCTCCATGCGAACGAACCACTGGAGCGAGAGCATCGGCTCGACGATCTCTCCGCTCCGTTCGCTGCGGGCGATCGCCATGCGATGCGGCCGCTCCTCAAGCAATGCACCCGAGGCACGAAGATCGGCGAGAATTCGTTCGCGTGCTTCGAAACGGTCGAGCCCGCGATAGGGGCCGACATCGATCTCGGTATCGGAGATCCGCGCGGAGAGATCGAAGATCGAAGGCATCGGAAGATCGTGGCGGCGCCCGATCTCGTAATCGACGGCATCGTGCGCCGGCGTCACTTTGACGGCACCGGTACCGAACTCCGGCTCGACCGCTTCATCGGCGATCACCGGAATCGCGCGTCCCGTCAGCGGCATCACCACCGAGGTACCGATCGTGGCGGCGTAGCGTTCGTCGCGCGGGTGTACCGCGATCGCGACATCGCCGAGCATCGTTTCCGGGCGCGTCGTTGCGACGACGATACCGTCGCCGCCGTCGAGCGCGCGATAGCGAACGAACCAGAGTTTTGCATCGCACTCTTCGCGATCGATCTCCGCATCGGAGAGCGTCGTCTGCGATTTCGGATCCCAATGGATCAGCCGCTTCCCGCGATAGATCAGCCCTTCTCGATAGAGACGAACGAATGCACTGCAGACGGCCGCCGAGAGCCCGTCATCCATCGTGAAGCGCGAACGCTCCCAATCAGGGCCGAAGCCGAGCGTCCGGAATTGCTGCTCGATCGTTCCGCCGTACTCGCGCGCCCATTCCCATGCCCGCTCGAGATATTTCGCGCGTCCGAGCGATTCGCGGCTCTCACCGCTCTTGGCAAGCTCGCGCACCAGCACCGACTCCGTTGCGATCGCCGCATGATCGGTGCCGGGTAACCAATCGGCGTTATTCCCCAACATGCGATGGTAGCGCGTGAGGATATCCATCGGCGTATAGGTCGAACCATGCCCTAAATGCGCGCGACCGGTAACGTTGGGCGGAGGCATCGCAATGATAAAGGGCGGCCGCGCGGGGTCGGGCTCTTCGTGGAAGAGGCCCTTCTGCTCCCACCATGCATAACGAGCCTGCTCCACACGCGCGGGATCGTAGCTCGCCGGTAATTCCTCGTTCTTCATCACCATTCTATAATACGCCCTGGGTTAACATCTCTTCGAGCGAACGATTGCGCCCTTCGACTCCATACCGCAGCCACCACAGCAACGCGATCGATCCGGCGGCGAAGATCACCGCCATTGCAACGAAGACCGGCGCTACTCCGGCTCGAGCGAAGAGGGCGTAGAACGCGAGCGGCGCAACGATTGCACCGACGCGACCGACGGCAACCGAGAGACCGATGCCGGTTGCCCGCAGGTGGGTCGGGAAGAGTTCGCTCGTGATCACGTAGGCTCCCGATCCCACCCATGCGCTGAAAACGCTGAAGACCGCATACGAAAAGACGAAGTGCAATGCATCTCCGAGTCCGTACGCCAACGCGAGCGAACCGAGCGACGCAATCGTAAATCCGAGCAACATCGTCGGACGCCGCCCCCAGCGATCCATGAGCAGCGAAGAAACGATCTGTCCGGTGAGGCCGCAGACCGCGCCGAGGAGATAGAGCAACGGAATCTGTTGCCCGTGCATGCCGACGGCGGGAAAGATCGCTAAACCGGCGATGGAGAGAATGCCGTAGTACGGCATCACCTGCGCGAGATTGACCACGAAGGCAAAGAGCAATCGCCGCGGCGTCGCTTGAAAGAGCTCGGCGATCTGCGCGAAATATCCCGTCGGCGGCACGAGCGGGGTAAATTCGATCGGGAGATCCGGGTCGACGACCGCTTCTACGCCGCTCGCTGCTTCGACGACCGCAACGATATCGCGAGCCTCCGCAACTCTTCCACGGGCGAGCAGCCAGCGCGGAGATTCCGGCACGAAGCGTCGGACCAGGAGAACGCCGACGGCGAGCAACGCACCGAACCAAAAGACGAGTCGCCAGGTTGCGCCGGCGGCATTTCCTAAGGCATAGAGCGCGATTCCCGAAGCGGCAATCACGCCGACATTCCACGACGCGTTGATCAGCCCGTCGGTCCGCCCGCGAACGCGCGCCGGAACGAATTCATCGATCGCGCAATTGATTGCCGAGAACTCGCCGCCGATGCCGATACCGGTGAGGAAACGAAAGATCACCAACGAGAAGTAATTCCACGAAAACCCCGTCAGGATTGTCGCGGCGGCATAGATTGCGAGAGTGACCATAAAGAGACGTTTCCGCCCGAGTCGGTCGGCAAGCTCGCCGAAGACCAGCGCGCCGACGAGCATGCCGATCGTGTAAATCGGGTTGACCCAGGCAGCGAGACTCGCCTGAAAATGCAGATGCGCGGCGATACTGGGGAGTACCGGCCCCACGATCGCGGTCTCGAAGCCGTCGAGTACCCATGCGATCCCAAGTGCGACGGCGATGCGGGTATGCATCGGCGACCATGCGAGCGAATCGAGGCGCGACAGCAGCGTCGGTTTCGAAGG
>JAJXXM010000333.1 GCA_021781095.1 bacterium | reverse complement strand
CGGCGATCGGCATCGCACAGGGCGGCGGGCTGCGCGTCGTGGCGCTCAAGCTCGCTTGGAATCGCCTCGCTCCGCACGAGAACCTCAAACGAATCCTCTCGCGCGAGACGGCGATCGCATTATTGCGCGTTCCGTTTGCGGGGATCGTTGCCGCGATCGCCGTCGCACCATCGTTCCTGGCCCTCCTCGGCTCCGCGTTGCGGGAGGCAGCGCCGTCGCAGGTCGCCGCGCAAGCCTGGCATGCCGTTGTCGCGGCGGTCGGCGCGGCACTCGCGGTCGCCTCGCTCTTCGCGCTGCTCGATTATGCGAGCGCGCATCGCGGGTGGCTCAAAAAATTACGGATGAGCGCTTTTGAAATGAAGCGCGAAGTGAAGGAGAGCGACGGCGACCCGCAAGTGCGCGGCCGGCGGCGTTCGTTGCATCGCGCATTGCTGCGCAGTGGTGTTTCGCGCATTCGCGACGCGAGTTTCGTCATCGCGAACCCGACGCACGTCGCCGTCGCGCTGGAGTACCGGCCGCCGGAGATCGCGGTGCCGCGCCTGCTCGCACGTGGAAGCGATGCGAGCGCGCTTGAATTGCGTCGACTCGCTGCCGAAGCGGAGATTCCGGTGCTCGAAAATCCGCCGCTCGCGCGCGCGATCTTCGCTCGGGCGCGCATCGGCGAAGAGATACCAGGCGAGTTCTACGTCGCCGTCGCCGAAATCGTCGTCGCGTTGGTGCGCGCAGGAGCACTCGCGCAATGAAGCGTTTTGCCGCATCGGCGTTCGCTGCGGTGCTGCTGGGGATCGTCGCGGTGCTGATCGTGCCGTTGCCGCCCTTTTTGCTCGACGTTTTGCTGGGCATCGATATTCTTGCCGCCGCGCTGGTGCTGCTGCTCGCGGTCAGCGTCGAAGATCCGCTGGAGTTTAGTGCCTTCGCCCCCGCCTTGTTAGTCGCGACGCTCTTCCGGCTCGCGCTCGATATCTCCGCGACGCGTCTGATTCTCACGCATGGTGCGATTCCCGGCGGGGTCGGCACGATCGTTCCGGCGTTCGGCGCGTTCGTGGTGCAGAATAATCCGATCGTCGGGCTGATCGTCTTTGCAATCCTGGTGACGATCCAATTCGTCGTGATCGCAAGCGGGTCGCAACGCGTCGCCGAGGTCGCCGCGCGTTTCACGCTCGATGCGATGCCGGGCAAGCAGATGGCGATCGACGCCGATCTTCACGCCGGTGCGCTCGACGGCGAACAGGCGCGCCGGAAGCGCGAATTGGTCGCGCAGGAAGCGGACTTCTACGGGGCGATGGACGGCGCCGGGAAGTTCGTGAAGGGCGACTCCGTCGCCGCGTTGGTGATCGTCGCGCTCAATCTTCTCGGCGGCATCGCGGTCGGCACGCTTTACGACGGGCTCTCGCCGGCGGAGGCGTTTCATACCTTTGCGTTGCTCTCCATCGGCAACGCCTTGGTGACGACATTGCCCGCGTTTCTGATCTCGGTGGCGATGGGAATGATGGTGACGCGCGTTGCGGCGAACGGCGCGCTGGGAAGCGATCTCGCGCTGCAACTCTTCGCGCGTCCCGAAGTGCTGCGCGGCGTCGCGGCACTGCTCGCGGCGCTCGCCTTCGTGCCGGCGCTCCCGCGACCGATCTTTCTTTCGCTCGCGCTCTGTTGCTGGCTTGCCGCGCATCTGGCGACGCGGCGACGCAACGCCGCGGATCGCGCGGTGCAGGCCGAGCGAGAGGATGCGAAGCGCCGTTCGATGCGCCGACCCGAGATCGCCCTCGGGTTGGTCGGCGTCGACGCGCTCGCGATCGAATTCGCGCCGGATCTCGCCGCATTACTCGCCCCGCCGCAGAGCGAGGCATTGCTCGATCGCATCGGCGAAGTCCGTCGCGCGCTCGCCGCCGAGATCGGTATCGTGCTTCCCGGCGTGCGCTTGCGCGACGATCTCGCGCGCGAGCGCGGCTACGCGATTCGCGTCCGCGATCGCATCGTCGGCAGCGGCGAACTGCGTCTCGATGCGTTGCTCGCGGTCGCAGACGAAGCGATGCTCGCCGGGCTCGGCGAGATGACGCGCGAGCCGGTCTACGATTTGCCCGCCGCCTGGATCGCACCGGAGCAGCGCGCGCGTGCGCAGGAGCGCGGCGCGCTGGTCTTCGATGCGATCTCGATTCTCGGATCGCATCTCGCCGAGATCGTGCGGGCGAACGCCGCCGATCTCTTCGGCCGTCAGGAGTTCCAGACGCTGATCGAGCATTTGCGCCTCGCGGTTCCGACGCTCGTGAAGGAGATCGCGCCCGATGCGCTCGCGCCGGGAAACCTGCACCGGGCGTGGCAGCAGCTCTTGCGCGAACGCATCTGGCCGCGCGACCCGGTCCTCGCACTCGACGCGATGCTCGGTTCGAGCGGCCACGAGCCGCGCGACCTCTGCGGTGCTGCCCGCGCCGTCCTCGTGCCGGCGCAGCTCCGGCGCGGCGGGAACGAACCGCTCGCGCCGCTGCTCCTCGACCCGGGCTTCGAGCGCTCGCTTCTCTCGGCGTGGGCCGGCGACCCCGACGGGGCCGATCCGCAGGCGGCGATCGCCCTGCGCGACCGGGTCGCCGGCTGGGTGCACCGGGCGGGAAGGGCTCGGCTGCCGATCCTCTGCGGCGGGCTGCTGCGCCCGCTGCTCGCCGAGTTCCTCGCCCGGAGCGGGATCGAGGCGGAGGTCCTCGCCTTCAGCGAACTGCCCCCGGAGCTCGCCGTCGCGCCGCTGGGGACGATCGAGGCATTCAGCGGGAAAGCTGCGCCCGCCGACTAACCTTTACGACCGCCCACGACCCTGCTAGACTCGAAGGGTTAGGTGCCGGCCCGTACGGTGCCGCGCTTTCTCACGCCTGAAAGACGCCATGAACTGGAATACTTGGAAGACCCCGCTCAAAGCGCTGGTCGTACTCGCAACGATTCTTCTCTCGCTGCGCTTGGTGCTCCCGATACAAAAGAGCATCCACCTCGGGCTCGATCTGCAAGGCGGCTATCGCCTGTTGTTGCAGCTCTATCCCACCGCCGAGGTGCCGCAGATTACTTCGCAGGTGCAAGCCGAAACGATC
>JAJXXM010000277.1 GCA_021781095.1 bacterium | reverse complement strand
AACGAGCATGGTTATAGCCCATCGCCTCTCAACCGTCGTTAATGACGACACGATTTTTGTCGTCGATGGCGGACGCATCGTTGAATCGGGTTCGCACAACGAGCTCATCGCGCACAACGGCACGTATGCGCGGCTCTATCGAACGCAATTCCGCGAACGGATCCCTTCGTAACCCCAACTTTTCGAATCGCCTGAGTTTTGTCGTACCGAAGCGGCTCGCTCGGCCCTATTCTCTACTACGTAATGGGGAGAACCCCAACGTCATCTTTTCGCATCTTTCAGGAGAACACCATGCGCAAGCTCGCTTTAGCTCTCGCCCTTGCCTTCAGCGCCCTGACGGTCGCCTCGGCCAGCGCGAACAGCACCATTGTCGTCAAAGCCAAAAATTTCCAGTTCATGCCGAACGTCATCACCCTGCACGTCGGCAAGCCGCAGAAAATTTCGTTCGTCGCCCTTCAGGGCGTGCACGGAATGATCGCCCCCGAAGTCGGCATCACCAAGGTCATCACGATCACCGCAACGCCGACCGTCGTCACCGTCACCCCGAAGAAGATCGGCACGTTCCCGGCACACTGCGCGATTTATTGCGGCCTCGGCCACGCGCACATGATGATCACGTTCAAGGTTATCAAGTAACCTCAAGCGGTATCGATCACATAGAGAGGGGAGGCGCCAGCGGCGCCTCCCCTCTCGCTTTTTCCGTTAGTGGTGGTTGTCGAACGCGATCCCGGCGCGCACCTGACCGATGGCCTGTTCGACGAGATTATAGGCAGCCGCGCGATGGCCACCCTTATCGCGTTGAGCCGCGTTGAGCTGAGCAGCCGCGCGGTTGAGCGCTCCGAGCGCCATTTGCATGTGAGGCTGCCGTTCGAACGCATATGCGGTGACGGTCGACCCGAGAAGGAGCCCGAGCAGAATCAGCGCCCCGATGCGAAGATATCCGGCGATTTTCGAACGATATTGAAGCATGGCGTGAACTCCTATGACGTTACGTGCGGTATTCGAGATCGAAAATACCGCGCGCATCAACATGAGTCCACTAAAATCGGATGAGAAAACTCTACCTAGCCGGCCATCGATTTCGGCGTATCCGGAATCAGCAGGGGTGCACCGGTGCCGGCCTGCACTTCTTCGACGCTCACTCCCGGAGCAAGTTCGCGTAGGACGAGCCCCTCGGGTTCGATATCGATCACCGCAAGGTCGGTCATTAATTTATGTATGACGCGTTTTCCGGTGAGCGGCAGCGTACATTCGGTGACGATTTTATGCGCGTTGCCCTTCGCGACGTGCTCCATCATCACGATCACTTTTTTTGCCCCATGCACGAGATCCATCGCGCCGCCCATTCCCTTGACCATCTTCCCGGGAATCATCCAGTTCGCGAGGTCGCCGTGCGCGCTCACCTGCATTGCGCCGAGGACGGCGAGATCGATATGCCCGCCGCGAATCATGCCGAACGAAAGCGCAGAATCGAAAAATGACGCCCCAGGCAATACCGTTACGGTCTCTTTTCCGGCGTTGATGAGATCTGCATCGACATCGTCTTCGTACGGGTAAGGACCGGTTCCGAGGATACCGTTCTCGCTCTGCAAGACGACGCGCACGCCCGCCGGGACGTAGTTCGGAATCAATGTGGGCATACCGATGCCGAGATTGACGTACATACCGTCGCGCAACTCACGCGCGACGCGGGCAGCGAGTTCTTCGCGTGATAGTGCCATCTTAGTTGCCCTCCCGTTTGCGCGTGGTGACTCGCTCGATCCGTTTACCCTCGGCGCCTACCTCGACGACGCGGGCGACGAAAATCCCGGGAACGTGGACGTTCTCCGGTTCGATTTCGCCCGGCTCGACGAGTCGCTCGACTTCGGCGATCGTGATACGGCCGGCCATCGCGCAGAGCGGGTTGAAATTTCGCGTTGCTTTTGCGAAATAGAGATTTCCTTCGCGGTCGCCGATACTCGCCCGCACCAGCGCAAAATCGCAAACGATCGCTTCTTCGAGTACGTACTCCTGATCGCCGAATCGTCGCGTTTCTTTCGGAGGCGAACCCTTCGCGACGCTACCGTCGGGATTGTGACGCCAGGGCAGCCCTCCCATCGCAATCGGCGTACCGACGCCGGCGGGAGTATAGAAGGCCGGAATCCCGCAGCCCCCGGCACGAAGCCGCTCGGCGAGCGTTCCCTGCGGCACGAGTTCGACCTCGAGCTCGCCGGAGAGATACTGCCGTTCGAATTCCTTGTTTTCGCCGACGTAGGAGCCGGTCGTTCGACGGATGCGCTTGTTGTCGAGGAGAACGCCAAGCCCCCATCCATCGACACCACAGTTATTGGAAACGGTGACGAGATCTTTCGCACCCTGCGCGAGCAACGCGTGGATCAGGTTATGGGGGATGCCGTTGAGGCCGAAACCTCCGACGGCTAACGAGGCCCCGTTGGGAATGTCGGCGACGGCCGCGGCCGCCGATGGGTACACTTTCTCCATACCGGCGCAGATAGGCGGTCACGGGAGCAAAACCCTGGTCGCCCACGAATCTATCGGTCAGTTCAAAATCCGGTCTCTCGATACGGCCCATGACGGGCCTACTCGAGATGACATTCCTCTCGATACAGTCCCGCTGGGGCCTACTCGAGATGACAATTCCTCTCGATACAGTCCCGATGGGGCCTACTCGAGATGACACTTCCACTCGTTATCCGTGAAGAGGAGTTCACAATGTCAGTAGCGGCGCAAGCGCACGAAGAAGAAGCGATGATCGTCGAAATGGTGCGCGAATTAGTAGCTGAGAAGGTCGCGCCGCGCGCGGCAGCGATCGACGAAAGCGAAGAGTTCCCAGATGATATCCGTCGCCTCTTCGCGCAGAACGATCTTTTAGGAATTCCGATTCCCACCGAATACGGCGGTCTCGGCGGGAGTTTCGTTACCTACGTGAAGGTCGTCGAAGAGATTGCCAAGGCCTGTGCATCGAGTTCGCTGATCGTCGCAGTGCAAGAACTCGGCATGCTGCCGATCATGATCGGCGGCAACGACGAACAGAAACGGCGTTTTCTTCCGAAGATCGCCTCAGGCGAGCACCTTGCA
>JAJXXM010000362.1 GCA_021781095.1 bacterium | reverse complement strand
TATCGCAACGCGCCGTCGGCATCGATTCGCACGTCGCGCACTTCGTGTAAGGCGCGATCGACGGAGTCGATCCGCAGCGGTTGTAACGGAGCGCCGGGGCGAGCGTAGCCGAGAACCGCATCGCCGTTCGCATCCACGAGCGCTCCGTCGCGCAGCGCGAAGCCGCCATCGTGAGTATAGGCCGCTGTTCCGTCGCGTAGTTGCACGACGAAGAGCGCGTCCTCCGGCGCCGCAACGCTCAGAGGATCGAGCGTGCGTTGCGCCGGTGCGTGCGATGCGATATCACCGCGATTTGCAGCGGAACCGGGCGTGAAAGCGCGACCGACGCGTTGTTTCGCTTCTTCGATTCGCTCGAAGGCGCGCGCGGTATCGATGCCGACGCCGTTCACTTATGCGAATTCCCGCAGATCGCTGGTCGCAAGAATGCCGCGCGCCGCAAGCGCGTAACGTACTTCGTGCAACGCGCGTTCGACTTCCGCACGCACGCCCGATGCGCAGAGCGCGACGAGGTGCAAGCGGCGATCGCTTCCCCCAAGCAGTAGATGCACGCGTCCTTTTTCACCGCCGAGCGCGAGCGTGCAACGACGCGCGGTATTACGCGGAGCGAGCATGACGGCAACGATGCGGCGCGCGAGCGAACTCTGCGCCGAGCGGCGCTCGCCGCCGGCGATTGCAAGCGCAATTCGCTCGGCACCCATACCGCGCGCTTGCACCTGCATGCGCGCGCCGGTCGCGTTCGGAGAGAGCGGAGCCGAGGGGCGCGCCGTGCGCGCCGTGTGCGCCGTTCGTGCTGCGCGCGAGGGCAGCGTTGCGCGGTGCGCGCTTGGAGCCTGCGAAAGATGAAGCGCGCTGATCCACGCCTGCGAGAGTGCGCGGCGGTCGATCTGCGCGAGCGGTGCGGAGAGCACCGAGTAGCGGACATCGTCGATATAGGCGTTCATGCACCCCATCGTGCATGGCGACGGTTGCGCTCGCGTGTCGCGAACGTGAACGCCGCGTTACGGAGTGCTGCCCGGTAGGCCTTGCGCTTGATAGCGCTCGTACGACGAAAGCACGTTCTGCACGTAATTTTGCGTCTCGGGATAGGGCGGCACGCCGCCGTATTTTTCTACCGCACCGGGACCGGCGTTATATGCTGCGATCGCAAGTTTGGTATCGCCATGGAAACGATCGAGGAGCCCGCGCAGGTAGCGCGTCCCACCGGCGACGTTCTGCGCCGGATCGTAGGGATCGCTGACCCCGAGCGAACGAGCGGTCGCGG
Source organism: bacterium (assembly GCA_021781095.1). Next base: position 1,823 of record JAJXXM010000362.1, on the reverse strand, counting down.
GCATCAATTGCATGAGCCCCTGCGCGCCGACCTTCGAGGTGGCATTGGCATTAAATCCCGATTCGTTGGCGATCACGGCGGTGATGAGTTTCGGGTCGACGCCCCAGATCGAACCCTGCCCCTGCGCGAGCGCGGCGATCTGCGTCGGCGGAACCGGGGCGGCAGCAGCGGGAGCCGCCGCAGCGAGCGCACCGATATCGGCGGTCGCCGATGCGGCGCCTTGCCCCTCGAGCGCGGCTTGAACGAGCTCGGCGAACGGGCCGGCGCTCGGCGAGAGCATCGGCAGGCCGTCGACGCCGACCTGCGCCGGAGCGATGCGCGCCTGCCGTTCGAGCGGCGCAACGGGAGCCCCACCGCCGACGATGCCGGCGATCCGCGCCTGGATCGCTGCGATATCCGAAAAAATACCCACGTTCATAGAACTCTATCGGCAGTTTCGGCGAGGATCCGCAGGCTCCGCCCTGGCTCGGCCTCCTCCGGGCCCTGCTCGAGGAGCGCCCGCAACGCCGGCTCCGCGGCGACCGCCGCCCGCAAGGCCGGCTCGTCGCCATGGATCCCGAGCGCCCGGGCATCGGCGCTCCGTTCGAGCAAGGCGAGCGCCTCGCGGACGCGTGCCGCTGCAGCGAGATGCTCCGGGCTCGCGACCGCCGACATGGTGCGCGAACGACTGCTCGGCACGTCGATCGCCGGGTATCGCCCGCAGCCGGCAAGCACCGGCGAGAGCACGATGTGCCCGTCGAGCAGCGCGCGCGTCGCATCGAGCAGCGGATCCTCGGCGTCGGCGGCGAGCACGGTGGCGACGAGCGTAATCGAGCCGTGGCGCGTTGCGCCCGCTGCCTCCAACCAACGCGCGAGCGCGGGAACGACACTCGGCGGCCAGCCACCGCGCCCGAGCATCTCGCCGCGCGCGAGCGCGAGTTCGCGCAGCGCGCCGGCGTAACGCGCGAGACTATCGCAAAGCAACAACACGTGAAGCCCGCGCGCGCGTAGATGCACCGCATGCGCCATCGCAAACTCCGCCGCGGCAACGCATTCGGCGGCTCGCGCATCGCTTGTTGCTACGATCGTCGTCGTTCGGTCGTCGGTTCGCGCGATGGTGCGTTCGGCTTCGCGTCCGCGCTCGCCGATTGCCGCATAGACGACCGCATCGGCGGCGCATCCGCGCGCGATCGTATCGAGCAACGTCGTCTTGCCCACGCCCGCTCCACCGAGAAGGCCGATACGCGCACCGCGACCGAGCGTGAGTAACGTGTCGATCGCGCGAACGCCGCACCAGAGGGGGCGATCGATCGGCACGCGTTCATGCGGTTGCGGGGCGGCAAAGCATGCACGGCGACGCACGCCGACGATCGGCGCGCCGCCGTCGATCGGGTCGCCGCTGCCGTTACAACTGCGGCCGAACAATGCACTCCCCAACGTCGCAAACTCGTCGTGCGGTGCGGCTCGCACCACGCTTCCCGGGCGCACGCCCTCGGGCGCATCGATGGGAACGATCGTCGCGCGCATCTCGCGCAACGCAACGACGACGCCGCGAGCCCCGCCCTGCAAGCGCACGCGCGAACCGAGATCGATTCCCGGCACTCGGGCCTCGATCGCCGCATCGTTGACGGCGAGCACCTCGCCGCTGCCTACGGCGTACATGCGTCGAGCACCCTCTGCAGCCGAACGCCGAAACGCGCATCGATGCTACCCTCGCGCAATTCGATGAGCGCATCTCCCGGCGCGAGCGTCGAATCACGACGGCACGGAAGCGATGCGTCGTGCCAACGCGCGGCATCCTCGGGATGCAGGCGTATGCAGAGCGGTTCGCCGAGCATCTGTGC
>JAJXXM010000254.1 GCA_021781095.1 bacterium | reverse complement strand
ATCGACTGCGCCGGTCGCCAACTTCGGATTCTCGGTTCCATCCGGGCGGGCACGAACGGTCCCGACGACGCGCACGACATCCTCGCTACGGAGTTTTTCCGCTTGCGAAAAACTTGGGTGTTCCGGATTGAAGACGATCTGCGTGATGCCGTCGCGGTCGCGAAGATCGATGAAGATCAGCCCACCGTGGTCGCGACGGCGATTGACCCAGCCGAAGAGTTCGGCGGTGCGTCCGATTGCATCGGCACGCAGCGCTCCACAAGAAAAACGTTCCGGCGTCGCAGTCATGGGCGCTCCTCTGGGTGGGCGAGGGCATCTTTGATGCCCGAGACATAGTGATATTGTTGCACGATATCGCGTGCGAGTTTCGAGCGGTCCGCTCGGTCGTCGAGCGCTCGCAGCAGATTCGGCATGCGCCCGAGCAACGAATGAAGGCCCAACGAGATCGGCGTCATTCCCAATTGCAGGCGAACGGCGATGTCGGGATGTTTGCGATAAAAGCGAACGGTCGAGCGACCGGCAAGCATCATTTTCCCTTTTTGGTCTTCGTGGGGAACATCTTGACAGTGGTAGCTGACCGCACGCGGCTCGTAGCAAATGCGCACGCCGGAGCGTTCGAGGCGATATCCGAGTTCGAGATCTTCGTGACCGTAGCCGGTGAACGATTCGTCGAACCCCCCAACCGCGCGCAGATCCTCAGTGCGCACCGAGGCATTACCAGTAAGGAAATAGAGCCACGATAAACGCTTGCGCCCCGGTGGATGGAGATGCCCGCGCAAATCCGCGCGATCGCGTTTGAGCGCATAATCGTCGAGATCGCGCACTTGCACTTCCCAACCAACGACGGCGATCCGCCATTCGCGTTCGTGCCGCTCGAGATGAACGGCGAGAAGATCGGGCGAGGCGAGAATATCGGCATCATTAAAAAGAACGACCGTACCCGTTGCCGCGGCGATTCCGGCGTTGCGCGCTTGCGCGCGTCCGCTATATCCGCCTGGAAGATGGCGAACGTTCGGCGAAATGCGCGCAACCTCGGCGAGATATTCGGCGGTACCGTCGGTCGACTGGGAATCGCAGATCAGCAATTCGTAACGCGATGCATCGATCGTCTGCGCGAGCAGCGTCGGCACGACATGGCGCAACGTGTCGAGGCGATTATAGGTGGGAATAACGACGGAACAATCAAGCATTTATTAAATCCGCGACACCGTCGACGACCTCGTCACGAAGGTGCGCGAGGGAGGCTTCGTCGTCGCTTTGGGGTTTACGCAAACTGCGGCTAGGAACCCGATACGGGGCCCATTCTTGTGAGGCCAATCGGAAATAGCGGTTTTCGAAGGCGACGAGCGTGGGCCTGCGCATCGCGCTTGCGACATGAGTCGCACCGGTGTCGACGGTGACCACGCACGCCGCCCGTTCAAAGACCGCCGCCCAGTGGAAGAACGGAAGGTCGCGCAGCACCGCCGCAGCCCCGACTCCGGCGAATGCATTGATTTTATCGCCGATTTCGGCGTTTGCCGTAATTGCAAGCGGACGCCCGAGCCCGGCGAGGCGGCGCGCGAGTTCTACTGTTGACGCCGGCGAGCTGCCGCTATGAAACCAGCGCGGGGCAAGGTGGAGAACGATCGGGCGATCCGGAAGCGCGGCGACCGCGGCTCGGTCTTCGTCGCGAAGGTCGAGGCGCAGATCGAGAACGCGTTCGCGCGCCCCTCCGAGGGCGACGAGATCGAGCATCTGGTCGACCTCATGGCGCACCACACGCTGCGGATTGCGTTCGCAGAGCTCGGGATCGGCCTCGGAGATCGCCATGCGATTGACGAATAAGCGCGCGGTAAGGCGCGCGAGATATCGACGCGCGTAGGTATAGCCGACTCGAACCGTCGCTCGCGTCGCGCCGACGATGCGCAGATCTTCGGAGCGCGGAGCGAGCGCGATCGCAAGATCGACATTCCGAAATTGCGCTCCGAAACGCTCCGGACGCACGGATCGCGGTATTGCAACGAGTTCGTCAATATCGGTGTTGCGTTCGACCACGATGCGGTTGTAGGTGCTGGTCACCAGCGTAATGTGCGCGTTTGGGAAGGACCGGCGAACCGTCGCAATCGCCGGCGTCGAAAGCAGCAAGTCGCCGATCCGATCGGTTCGCGAAAGGAGGATGTTCACGAAGCGTTGCGTTGTTGTAGCGCGCGTTCGAGTTCTTCGAAATACACGCTCGCGAGCATTCGCCGCACCACCCGTAACTCTGCAGCATCGAGCGGACGGTCGCCCGCAATCGCGGCGACGCGACGACGCAGACGCTCCGGCAAGCCGACTGCGCGCAACGCTGCGTGAACGCCGCGCTGCAGGGGGTTTTCGCCGGTTGCGAGATAGGTGCGCCAGTGCGGGTGCAGGGCCGAAAGCGTCACTGCCGTGCGCGCCTGTGCGCGTGTCTGTCGCTCCATTTTTTCGATTTCGCTGCTGCGCGGTTGCGGTTTGTAATGATAGGCGAGCGCGAATCGATTGAAGACAGCTCGCACGCCGGCGAAGCGCAAGCGCAGGCCGACATCGATATCTTCCCATCCGTATTCGGCGAACGACTCATTAAAGCCGCCAATCCTTCGAATCGTCGCCGTCGGCACCGAGACATTGGTCGTCCAGAAGAAATTCCCGCTGTAGTTTTTCCAGCTCCAGACCGGCGGCGGCAAATCGTCGAACGATTCGACGTTGATCGCTCCGCCGCGGACAATCGCTGCAGGGGATTGGTCGTGCGAGCGCAGGTGCTCTTCGACAAAATTTGGCAACGGCAAAACATCGTCGTCGATGAGGATGATCCGCTCTCCCGTCGCGCGCGCGATTCCGACATTCCGCCCGCGAGCGAGCCCGGCATTTTGCTGTTCGACCACGGTAAAAGCGCAGGTCGCACGCGATCTCGCTCGGTCGATCACGGCTGAGGTTCCATCAGTCGATCCGTCGTTGACGAGAACGACTTCGTAGGAATCCTCGGGCACCGTTTGCTCGAAGCATGCATCGAGGACGCGCTCGAGGAGCGCGGCACGATTGTAGGTACAGAGTTGAATGGTCGCGCGCATCGTCTTCCGCACTTCGA